>JBMOHZ010000241.1:0-4376 GCA_049317585.1 Paludibacter sp. | reverse complement strand
TTAATCTCTTGTAATTCAGACTTTGGTGGTCTTTCGGGTAATTATATGTCGGACAATATGCAAGACGAACAGCCATCCGAGAAATACAAGGATTACGAAGAAAATCAATTTGTCAAAGTAAGCGACCAGGCAATTTCTACATTCTCGGTAGATGCCGATGGTGGTGCTTATGCCAATATGCGCCGATTTATGAATTTGGGTCAGTTGCCTCCAAAAGCTGCGGTTCGTATCGAAGAATTTATTAATTATTTCACGTTTAATTATCCAGAACCTAGCGATAATGAGAATGTAGGACTTAATTCGGAAATTTCCGTTTGTCCTTGGAACACCGAGCATCATTTATTGAGAGTAGGAATGAAGGGCAAAACTATTCCCGAAAATGAGCTACCTAATTCAAATTATGTGTTTTTGATTGATGTATCCGGATCCATGAGTGCACCTGAAAAACTCGAGGTGTTGAAATCGGGCTTTAATATGATGGTCGACAATTTGAGAGACAACGATAAAGTGGCTATTGTAACTTATGCGGGCGCTGCCGCTGTACTTTTGAACTCCACAAATGGCGATAGTAAAGCGACTATTAAAAAAGCCATTGCTAAATTAGGTGCTGGTGGCTCAACTGCAGGTGCTCAGGGCCTTATCACAGCTTACGAAATTGCTTTGAAAAACTTTATACCAAATGGTAACAACCGTATTATAATTGGCTCAGATGGCGATTTTAATGTGGGCCCATCTAGCACTGATGAACTTGTAAAACTTATTGAAGCCAAGCGCAAAAGTGGTGTTTATATTACGGTTTTGGGAGTTGGTACTGGTAATTTGAACGACAATATGATGGAGCAAATAGCCAACAAAGGAAACGGGAACTACGAATATATTGATGGTGCGCAGGAATTGGCTAAGATTTTTATAAACGAAAAGGCCAAGTTTTATACAGTAGCCAAGGACTCCAAAATTCAAATTACATTTAACCCAGATAAAGTGAGCGAGTACCGCTTAATTGGTTACGAAAATAGAGCTTTGACAACCGAAGATTTTGTAAACGATACCATTGATGCAGGCGAAATTGGCTCATCGCAAACAATAACAGCACTTTACGAACTGGTTTTAACCGATAATACGTCGGCAGGAAACTATGCTCAGTTCGATTTCAGGTACAAAAAACCCAACGAAACAGAGAGTCGATTACTACAACACGCTATTAATTCCGCTCCACAAGCCATAGCTAGTGCTTCCGAAAATATGCGTTTTGCAGCCTCCATCACTTCGTTTGGATTAATACTCAAAGAATCGAAATTTAAAGGCACGGCTAACAAAAAAATGGTAGAAGATTTGGGTATCAATGCCAAAAACTTTGACCCAAATGCATATAGATCAAAGTTCTTGAATATAGTAAGTGATTGGAAAGAATAAATATTGTTTAAAGACAAAGAATCACACCCCACAACAAAGCAAGTCAAAAATTGCTCGTTGTGGGGTGTTTTTTTGCGGTCATATTCGCTCTTTATCCACTGTATATTCGTAGACAATCCATATATAACCCGTATATAATGCGTATATAACTCATATATAATCCATAATATAAATATATGGATTATATATGGATTGTTTTTGGATTAAATATATTTTATTTATATTTGTATTGGCTTACTGCTATGGTACAGCTGCGAATAGACTAACTCTAAATTATTAATTCTAAATTTTTAATTCTTAATTAACATGGCACGCATAAAACAAAACAATCAGTACACCGGTACTATCGGAGGTCTAACACATTATACCCGCAAAGGGAGTGACGAAATCTTTGTGCGAAGAAAAGGCGGTGCAACAAAAGAACAAATTAAACGCCGACCGGAATTTGAGAACACAAGGCGCAATAACAAAGAATTTGGCGGATGCTCCAAAATGAGTAAAGCCATACGCATGGCGTTTATAGGTATGCAACATGTGGCTGACTATAACCTTGCACCAGCCCTTTGCTCATTGATGAAAAACATACAACGAGCCGATACCGAAGGTGCGTGGGGTGAACGTTCTATTCTGCTTTCGAATTACAAACAGTATCTGGTTGGGTTTAATTTTAACCGCATAAACCGCTTCGACAGTGTGCTGCGCATACCGCTGGACTGGAAGATTGACCGTGGAAATACAAGTGCAACTATCACCATTCCCGAATTTGCGTGTAGCCTTGGTTTGCATGTGTACGAAAAGCACCGGCTTTTTAGAATTAGTGCTTGCCTTGGGGTGGTAACCGACATGGTGCTTGGCGAGAGAAAATACGACTACGAACCCGTGCACGATACTATTGGCTTAGGCAGGCGTATTAAATCAACAGCATGGTATCCCATAACAGGCACCGTGAATGCACAAACGCTTGACATTAAATTGGATTTGACACATCCCGAAATATCCTTTAACGATAGTGATACCCTTGTGCTTACTGTTGCCGTGGAGTTTGGAGCTTATGATGATTTTGGAAAGCCAATGGCAGTAAAAGGTGCTGGTGCAGGGAAGGTGATTGGAGTGGGGTGAGGATGGTTTGATAGTTCAAAAAATAGTAATGTAAACAAAATAATATTATCTTTGCCCACGGATAATTACAAAAATGAAAATCACAAGTACTCAACTATGTCGGTTAAAAAGATAGATGAAAGTGTAATACAAAGATTAGCAAAAGGCGATCAAAAGGCTTTTTCGCTACTCTATGACAGCTATTATACCTATCTGAATACAGTTGCATTGTGTTATGTAATTAATAAGGATGCTGCCAATGAGGTTGTGAATGATGTATTTGTAAACATTTGGCATAAACGAACTACCTTAGTGTATCCTATTCATTCCTATTTGGTACAGTCAGTCAAAAACGGTTGTTTGAACTATATCCGTTCCCAAAAAACGCTCGACAGGGTACTGGGTAAGCATACCAAACAAATGCTCGATTTTCAGGAGGAATATATACTTTCGAACCCGACTCCATTGCAATATGTTGAAGCGCAGGAAATTGAAAAGGAGGTTTTGAAAGCAATTTCTCAACTGCCCGAGAAGTGTCGACATATTTTTGAACAATACCTCTTCAATGGTAAATTGCCCGACGAAATTGCTAACGACCTTTTGATTAGTGTCAGTACAGTTCGGGTGCAACTTAAAAATGCCATGGATAAATTAAAAGTTTCACTCAATCATCTTATCAGCATTGTTCTAATTATACTTTTGAAATAACCTTTTTTAATTTACTATTTTACTATTTACCATTTACTATTTTTAAAGAAAAGATATAAAGCATATTACATACAAATAAAATGCAAAGCGAAAATAAAATATTTGATGATTTAATGATAGATTACTTTTCGGGAATGATTTCCGAGAGCGATCAGAAGCAACTTTCGGAGCTTTTGAAATCGAACGTTGAATTGAAGAAGCAGTTTGACGAAATGTCGAAATTGCACGCTATTGCATTTACACCACAAATAGAAACCGAAAAACAGGCTAATTATCAAAAATTAATAGCTCAAATTAACGACACACCTGCTATAGTCACACCTCGCACCTGGATGTATAGTTTCAGAAATATTGCTGCCATTATTACATTGGTTATTTCGGTGTCAGTAGCTTCTTTTTATGTTTACCGCGATATTAGTTCGCCCGCTGATTCAGCATTTTGGTATGAAACTTTCTCGCCCGTTGGTTCACAAACAAAAATTATTCTACCCGATAGCACTGTGGTTTGGCTCAATTCGGGCTCTACCCTAAAATACAATAGGTCGTTTGGTAAAAAGAGCAGGGAAGTAGCCCTTGCGGGTGAAGGCTATTTTGAAGTAAAAAAGGATAAAACAAAACCATTTACTGTACACACCGACTCAATCAATGTGAATGTATTGGGAACGGTTTTTAATGTTAGAGCTTATACAGAGGATGCAACTGTAACTGTCAATTTGGTGGAAGGTTCTGTTAATGTATCGTTGCCAAAAGCAACGAATGAAGGATCACTTATTATGAAACCAAACGAGAGATTGGTTTTTAATAAACAGACTAAACAGATTAAAACTTCTGAAGCGAATGCTTCCCGGTCGGCATTATGGACTACCGGCAAGCTATGTTTTGTAGATGCTACGTTGGAACAAATAACCAAAGATTTGGAACGTAAGTATAATGTGGAAATTCAAATTGCAAATGACAAAATCAAGAATGAAATCTTTTCAGGTAGTCTTAATCTGAATCTCTCTCTCAAAGAGGTTCTTTCGTATATAGATGTGGACAAAAAATTCAGCATCAATCAAAGTGGTGATACGATAGTTGTTGGAGTGAAACAATAATACGAAGGGATTCCTCGCTACGCGTCGGAATGACAGCATCGTCTTTTTTTCAATACCCGTCGC
>JBMOHZ010000240.1:0-4392 GCA_049317585.1 Paludibacter sp. | reverse complement strand
TCAAGGTTGCTTCTATTTTTTGTATTTTCGTGCTTTTTGTTTTTAGGGTTTTCAAACAATCAACTTCCTATAGATAAGGCTATGCCTTCTATCGCCATCAACGATACTTCACAACTTGGCATATTAAATTCACGCATGGGTAGTCGGTTTTCGTTGAATTTTTTTAGCGGCAAGCGCGGCATTCACACCGGTGCGTTGGGATTCGATTCGGATGAATTTTCGGAACTATTGGTTGGTGTAGAGCAGGATGGAAAGTTGGAAATTTTTCGTTTGGCAAATCCGCTTATCAAGTCGAATTACTTGCAAAACCAATCTATGCAACTTGCCATGACGGGCATGCAACTCAAAGGAACGTCAAGCAAAGGTTTGGAAGTGTCGGTTACGGTGGTTTCGCCTTTTACACCCGCCAAAACCCTTGACGAAACAGAGGCGATAAAATTGCAGGTTTCACCGTTTTTTTATCTATTGGTACAATTGAAAAACAACAGTGAAACGGCTATAAAAGGCAAATTGTTAGTAGGACTGAAAAAACTTCCTTATAATCCCACCATGGAATATGCCGTGTGGGGATATGGCTATGGACGCATTGCCAACGAAATATACTACAAAGACCAAACAGCCGGAAATGCGTTTATTGCATTGGAAAGTTTGAACGTAAAAACATGGGGTTTCGAAAAAGAAGCTTTCAATGGTTTGAGCTACGAGCTGAACATTGCAGCTAATGCAATTGAAGATGTTCAGTATTCTTATTCAACATATTATAATGGTCGAGTGCAGCGAGACAATCGCATTAATAGCGATTTGAAATATTATTATACTTCATTTTGGAAAGATATTTACGAAGTAAAAACTTATGCCAAAGCCAATTTTGATAAAAATTTAGCTGCCTCCTCTCAGTTCGAAAACTTATTACTACGTTCCAAACTTTCCGGTAAGGATAAATGGATGATGGCACTGACTTTTCACGCCGATTTGGCCAATACATTTTTGTTGTTGGACGAAAAACAACGTCCGTATTTCTACTTATTGGAAGGAAGATTCAAACACCAAAGTACGGTGGATGTAGCACACGAAACTGAAATTGTAGCTTTATTCAACCCATGGCGGTTAAAATTACAACTCCAGCAATGGACTAATTATTTAGCCACCGAACGTGTGAAACGAGAACCCGAACGTGGCCGGAAAGCCTTTTATCAGGGTTATAGTGCCGCAGAATATGGACCGTATTTGATGCACGATGTGGGCGACTATCCGTATATTAGCGAATCGTCCGATTACGATTTCGGACCCTATATGGCTGCCGAAGAAAATACTAATTATGCTATGTTGCTTTATTGGTACTGGAAAATTTCGAGTGACGAAGAGTTTGTAAAACAAAAATTAGGTTTTGTGGAAATGTTACTCCATTCGCTCGTCAACCGCGATATTGATGGCAATGGCATTGTGGATCATGCGCAAGGTTGGACTAGTTTTGATTCGAGCAAATCGCTCCGCATCTATACCGAAAACACCTACGTTGGTTTGAAACAAATAGCGGCTTACACCATGTCAGCAGAAATGTTCCGCTCTCTTATAACCACCGGAAATCACGAGATTGGTGAATTGGTAAAAATGAGCGATGGCGAAGGTCAGGGTTTTAAAAATCTGCTCGAAGTGCCCAACGAAGCCTTGCGCTTACGACAAGCAACTTTTTACGAAAGTGAAGCAAAAAAAATTCTGGCTACACTCAAAAAAGCGCAAAAGCAATACGGCTATATTCCTGTTTCGTTGGATAAAAAATACGCTGATGGCAATCAAATGTCAGTGGTATTAGGGGATGCATTGATGTATCCGGGATTTACAGATATAAAATCGCCCATTATTATTGAAACAGCGAAATTGTTGAAAGCAACTTACGAAAAAGCGTATCCTCTTTCCACAAAATCGTATGGCATTACGCTCACATCGGGTGAAACACCCACTTGGTACAGCAAAATTATGGTGTCGGACATAGTTGCGCAGCGATGGTTTGGGTCGAAAAACAATTCTGTACGCTTTGTCTATCAGCATAATGTAAATTCGCCTTATACTTATAATGACGGTATGGAAACTGAAAGCCGGTCGTGGATTGGTTATTTCTATCCGCGTGGTGTGGTGACGTTGGGCTATTTTATGAATGAGGCAGGTTTTACGACTGCGAAAAAGGAGGAGTTTTTGAGAGCTTTAACCCTGCCCCCTAACCCCTAAAGGGGGAATAAGACCAAGTATCTGAAAAAATTGACTCGTAAAATATGATAAAAATCCATTGCTCATTTCTTAGAACCCCCTTTAGGGGGCTGGGGGCAGTTTTCTTATTTCTTTCCTTTTCTCTTTTTTCCCAATCCTACGGTGATAGAGGTTGGAAATTGGATTCCGCATTGCTCGATGCTCGTTTTCCGGCAATGGTGGAGTGGGCAAAGGCGGGTGTGGAAAGTGGAATTCCAGATGTACAATCAACAAAAGTAATTTTGAAGATTACACCGAAAACCAACTTGCAAAAAGCCATTGATAAAGTGGCTCTAAAAAGTGGTGTGTTGCTACTTCAATCGGGCGAATATGTTATTAATGAACCTGTTCGGTTGCGCTCTGGCGTTATTTTAAGAGGCACTTCGAAAGAATCAGTCGTTTTGAGCATTCAGATGCATGGTTATTTTTGGCGTACAAAAAACGAATCTCGTAAAGGCGCCATTTTAATGCATGGCATACAACAGGCGGGAATCGAAAATTTAACGGTAAAATATACGGCTGCCAATTTTGAACCTAACGATCGCAATTCGGATACTGCTGCATGGACAATAGATGTTTTTCATAAGCCTGAAACGCGTGATACTACGCTTTTTGTTGAGAGTATATGGATACATCAAGCGCGAAATTGCTGGGTGCAGGATTGTAATATTCTGTGGAGTGGCAGCGACCCTATTCGCATTACCTTATCCGACCACATTACCTGTCGGCGCAATTTTATCGACCGCTGTTACAATAAAAACGATGGCGGCATGGGCTATTACAATATTTCCAATTCACGCCATGTGCTTATTTGCAACGAAAAAATTAGAAGAATCCGCCATTTAGCCATTCAAAATTTCAGCAAATATAATGTTGTCATTGATAATGATTTGGAAGTGGATATAAACTTTCACGATGGAGACAGTGGGTATAATCTGACACAAGGAAACAAGAGCAAAATACCGGTATGGCATAGTTGGGAGCCTCTATCACTGGGAATACCAAAACAACATTTGCCACCGGGTAAAGGAAATATATTATTCAATAATTCGCTTATAAATAAAGCTGGAGAATCCATTTTATCGAAACAAAATACTGCTTATGAAATACATAGCGAATGGCAAAATCCGATAGCAAGTCCTTTAGTCGAAAATCTTGAATTAAAAACCTTATATGCAGTAAAATGGAGTAACAAATAATTACAAATATGAAAAACACAAATTCTATTTCAAAAATTCTTCCCGTATTGTTCGGTTTCTTTATAATGGGTTTCTGCGATGTGGTGGGGATTACCGCGTCGCACGTAAAAGCCGATTTTGGTCTGAGCGACACCATGTCCAACATGATTCCAGTGGCTCTATTTTCCATGTTTTTGTTCTTCTCAGTGCCTACGGGCATATTGATGAACAAGATAGGGCGAAAAAACACGGTGTTGTTAAGCAATGTCATTACCATTGTGGCCATGTTAATTCCGCTCATTGCTTACACATTTCCCATGACATTAATTGCTTTTGCACTGCTGGGAATAGCCAACACTATTTTGCAAGTATCTATCAATCCACTACTTACTAATGTGGTGCAAGGCGATAAATTGACTTCGAGCCTTACAGCCGGACAATTTGTAAAAGCTATTTCGTCGTTTGCCGGCCCATTTATTGCGGCTTTTGCCGCCTCTACCTTAGGTAATTGGCAGTATATGTTTCCAATCTATGCGGCAATTTCCGTAATCTCCACCGTTTGGTTGATGGCTACACCTATCGAAGAAAATCAGCCCAAATCCGATGTTAGTTCGTTCAGTAGCGTATTTGCTATACTGAAGGACAAAACCATATTGCTGTTGTTTTTAGGAATTGTATTTGTGGTGGGTGTAGATGTGGGTATCAATACCGCTGCTCCAAAATTATTGATGGAACGAAGCGGACTGAGCATGATTGATGCCGGTTATGGCACCAGCATGTATTTTGCATTTCGTACGGCCGGTGCATTTTTAGGAGCAATTTTATTGATGAAATTTTCGTCGATTAAGTTTTTTAAAATTAGCATTCTGATTGCTCTTGTGGCTTTATTGGCATTATTAGTTGCCGAAAACCAATACTTTTTGTTTGCCATTTTTGCCATAGTGGGTATTTCTATTGCCAATGTATTTTC
>JBMOHZ010000239.1:0-4397 GCA_049317585.1 Paludibacter sp. | reverse complement strand
GCAAGCCGCATTCCAGGGATATCACCCAGCGATGTAAATGTATTATTGGTAATGTTAGGTAGGTAATTATTCGTTTGATGTTTCGCGTTTCATGTTTAAGATTTTGTTTCACGTGAAACAATTATATCCAAATAAAAAAAACAAAACTTTGTTCCACGTGAAACAGAACTAACAATATTCCCCCTTAGGGGTTAGGATCATTATGAAAACAACCAACACATTAAAAGAACAGATTGATTCACTCCCAGAAGTTCCGGGAGTATATCAGTATTTTAATACGTTGGAAGAAATAATATATGTTGGAAAAGCAAAGAATTTAAAGAAAAGAGTCAGCTCCTATTTTAATAAAGTTCACGAACAAGGCAAAACAAACGTACTGGTTAAAAACATTTCATCGCTAAAATACATTATAGTTGCTACTGAGGAAGATGCATTATTGCTTGAAAATAATTTAATAAAAGAATATCAGCCACGATACAATGTTTTACTGAAAGATGGAAAAACCTATCCAAGTATTTGTATTACGCACGAACCTTTTCCACGCATTTTTAAAACCAGAAATATAATAAAAAATGGTTCTTTGTATTTTGGCCCTTATAGTTCAAACTGGACAATAAATTCATTACTGGATATTATACATCAACTTTACCCTATCCGAACTTGCCGATTGCCATTATATAATGATAACATAAAAAACGGGAAGTTTAAAGTTTGTCTGCAATACCATATCCACAAATGCAATGGGCCTTGCGAAGCAAAGGAATCAATGGAGGAATACCGAAAGCATATTGATCATGTAAAAAAAATAATTGAAGGAGATGGTAACGAAATAAGTAAAATTCTATTCAGTCAAATGCAACAGTTAGCTTCCGAATTCAAATTTGAAGAAGCTCACTTAATTAAACAAAAATACGAATTGATAGAAAACTATCGTTCAAAATCTGTTATCTCAAATACAATTCTGGAAAACACAGATGTATTTGCTTATGATGAAAATGAAAATTCGGCATACATAAATATCCTTCGTATATCCAAAGGAAGTATTATTCAAGGTTACACAATAGAATACAAAAAACGAATTGACGAACCAAAAGAAGATATTTTAGCCATTGCTATTATTGAATTAAGAGAAAGATTAAAAAGTAATTCAAAAGAAATTGTTCTACCATTCAAAATAGATATCGACCTAAGCGGAATACAATTAGTTGTTCCTCAGCGTGGTGACAGAAAAAAGTTGCTTGAACTAGCAGAACAAAATGTACGTCAGTTTAAATTAGATAAGCTAAAACAAGCAGAAAAACTGAATCCTGATCAACGGGCAATTCAACTTTTGGACGCTATAAAAGAAAAATTAGCCCTTCCAAAACTACCTATGCAAATTGAGTGCTTTGATAACTCAAATATTCAGGGAAGTGATGCTGTAGCTGCTTGTGTGGTGTATATGAAGGGGAAACCTGCAAAAAAAGAATACCGAAAATATACTATAAAAACTGTGCAAGGTCCTGATGATTATGCATCTATGAAAGAAGTTGTTCGTCGACGTTATACCCGTGCAATAAACGAAGAGCTTACTTTGCCCGATTTGATTGTAGCCGATGGAGGTATCGGTCAAATGGAAGTAATCAGGCAAGTGATAGAAGATGAATTACAACTGCAAATCCCAATTGCCGGTTTGGCAAAAGATGGAAAACATCGAACCAACGAAATATTAATTGGTTTTCCGCCACAGGCAGTTGGACTAAAACCAACCGATCAACTTTTTAAATTCTTTGCGGGTATGCAGGATGAAGTTCACCGTTTTGCCATCACATTCCACCGTGACAAGCGAAGCAAAACTCAAGTGGCTTCAGAACTTGATAATATAGTCGGAATTGGCGAAAAGACAAAAAATGACCTGATTACTCGTTTTAAAAGTGTAAAACGAATCAGAAGCACTAAAATTGAAGAGCTTGCAGAAATAGTCGGAACTAACAGAGCATCAATTGTTTACAATCATTTTAATGTAGATTTGAAGCCTTGAGAATTTAATATTTTAAAATTGCAGTATCTTTGCATTGAATTATAGAACTCAAAAGTGATCAAAATATATGTCTATTCTGTAGTGAAGTCGACAATATAGAAATTTATTATGAATTTGAAAATTAAATCTTTAAAATCTATAAATAAAACAGCCCGACAATTTATTGAGCAAATTGGAGATGGAACAGTTTTTGCATTTAACGGAACAATGGGAGCCGGAAAAACTACATTCATAAAAGCAATTTGTGAAGAACTTGGCGTAACTGAAAATGTGAACTCACCAACGTTTTCAATAGTGAACGAATACGAAGCATCTAATGGTCGCATCATTTATCATTTCGATTGTTATCGGATTAATAAAATTGAAGAAGCATTGGAAATTGGCGTAGAAGAATATTTATACAGTGGCAATTGGTGTTTTATCGAATGGTCGGAAAATATTGCTTCTCTCCTACCCGATTCGGTTATAAATGTAGAAATTACGGAAGAGGAAAATGGGGAACGTGATGTGGTAATAAATGACGACAGACAATAGAAATAAAAACAATACAACATCAAAAAAAAATGAAGACTAAAACAAAAAACAAAGTGCTTGAGCAGGTAAAAGCCTCGCGAAAGCAAAGCCGTGAAGAGGAACTGAAAACACATGGCAAAGCGATAAACTATCGCAAAATAGTGGAAAGTAAAATGGTTTATAACCGCAAAAAAATAAGGCAGACGCTGATGAGGCTCTGCCTTATTTGTTTTCATCCACTCCATTTGGAGAGGAGAGTAAGGATTGAAGTTTACCAAATACTAACCCGATTCTCTGGTTTTACATACATGGCATCAGTTGCTTTAATACCAAAGGCGTCGTACCACGCCTGAATATGCGGTAAAGCTCCATTTACACGCCATTTACCAAGCGAATGAGGGTCAGACTTGGTTAACACCAAAATCTCTTCAGGACGGATATTTCCAGCCCATACATTTGCATACGAAAGGAAGAAACGTTGCTGTGGTGTAAATCCATCAACTTTTGCCAAAGGTGATTCCTTAGTGGCTTTCGTAAATGCATTATACGAAACTTGTAAACCACCATGATCGGCAATGTTTTCGCCCAATGTAAATTTACCATTTGCTTTTGTTCCGGGAGCAACTTCAATAGCATCGAAATAATCAGCTAAGCCTTTTGTACGCGCATCAAAATTCTTTTTGTCGTCAGCGGTCCACCAGTTTTTCAGATTACCATCTTTATCGAACTGACAGCCTTGATCGTCGAAACCATGTGTCATTTCGTGACCAATAACTACACCAATAGCACCATAATTAAAAGCATCGTCTGCATTCATATCGAAAAATGGGTATTGAAGAATACCAGCTGGAAAGCAAATTTCGTTGGTTGAAGGATTATAATAAGCGTTTACGGTTTGAGGTGTCATTAACCATTCCTCTTTATCTACCTCTTTACGAGCTGCTTTGGCAAACATATAAGCACTTTCGAAACGATTAGCACGTTGGATATTGGCGTAGTATGAATCTTTAGTAATATCAAGATTATCATAATCTCTCCATTTATCGGGATAACCAATTTTCACGTGGAACGTATTCAGTTTATCAATTGCTTTTAGTTTAGTAGAATCACCCATCCAAGGCAAAGCATTGATTCGTTCACCAAGCGATTCCTGAAGGTTGTGAACTAATTTTAGCATACGTTCCTTCGCTTCGGCAGGAAAGTATTTTTTGACATACATCTGCCCTACTGCTTCGCCAAGGACACCATCTACATTACTTACAGCACGTTTCCAACGTGGTGTTTGTTCGGTTTTGCCCGACAAAGTTTTACCATAAAAATCGAAATTTTGAGCAGTTATTTCATCACTCAAATAGCCTGCAGCAGCATCTATTACTTTCCATTGCAAGTAAGCAATTTGTGTAGTTAATGGCTCTGTTGTAATAATATTTCCAACCTCAACTAACGATTCTTTTTGCGAAACACTAATATCCTTAATCTGAGCTACACCCATAGCTTTCAGATACTCATTCCAATTAATAGCAGGAACTAATTTCTGCAAATCAGAAACACTCATTTTAGCACCAGTAGCATTTTTATGCCCCCCTCCAGTTGCTCCAGGAATTCCTTCTATAGCAAGAAGAGTTAGTTTTCTTATATCTTTTCCTAATTTCTATTTCAGGCGTTTCTTCAATCGGAAGATTCATCGATTTTTGTTCTTTTTGTGGAAATAATGTAAAAGTCCCTTTTGACGAATATTCAGAAATGTTGCCACCTTTCAGAATCTGGGTACCGTATCGACTTATGGCTGAGTTGAATCCTTCTATTTTAATGTTTCTCGCAAAAAGAATTCCATTATAAAACTCAATGGCAGAACTTTGTGGAG
>JBMOHZ010000238.1:0-4461 GCA_049317585.1 Paludibacter sp. | reverse complement strand
TACTTACAATGATAAAAATGTAATTAATATTGTTGCCTTTAAAGATTATTGTTGTATTGGCTTTTTCAAAGGTGCCTTATTGAGCGATCCCCATCAATTACTTCAAAAACACGGCGAAAGTTCACAAGCAGTTCGTACACTAAAATTTACCGATACCAAACAAATTCTAAGTATCATTAATCATATAAAAGAATACATTGCAGAAGCTATAGATCTCGAAAAAGCTGGAGCAAGAATTGTTTTCAAGAAAGATTTAGAACCAGTTCCTGAAGAATTGGAACAAGTATTTAATGATCTCCCTGTTTTTAAATCAGCATTTTATGCTCTTACTCCAGGCAAGCAAAGAGCTTATATTATTTATTTCTCACAGCCTAAGCAAGTTCCAACACGTTTTAGTAGAATTGAGAGTTGTAAGGAAAAAATCATGAATGGTGAAGGCTTAAATGATAAGTATAAATGCTGATAATATAACTATTTCACTTTAAAAATTTGAAGTATGAAAAGTATCAAAATTGAAATTAAATGGGCAATTATTTTTTCGATTGCTGGATTGCTTTGGATGCTATTGGAAAAACTCTCTGGATTACACGATAAATACATCGATTATCAGCAGTATATAACCAATTTGTACGCCATTCCAGCTATATGGATAATGGTATTAGCGCTTGTCGACAAAAAGAAAAACTTCTACGAAGGGAAAATGTCGTATAAAAAAGGCTTAATTACAGGAATAATTTTATCTGTAATCATCGCTTTATTTAGTCCTCTTACACAGTGGGTTACATCGTACGTAATTACACCTGAATATTTTCCTAATGTAATAAAACGTTCAGTTGAAATAGGCTATTACAAAACCATTGAAGAAGCTCAAGCAAATTTCAATTTCCTAAATTATGTAAAACAAGGTCTTATTGGAGCTTTGCTAATGGGTATTGTAACTACAGCTGTAGCTATGATTTTTGCTAGAACAAAAAACGCAAAAACTACGTTGTGAATTGAAATGTAAAATTAAAAACCACTAATTGTATAATGCAATTAGTGGTTTTTTTATGTCGTTAAACTTTGTAAGATTAAAGACTTACGCCAAAATCAGCTTTAAATTTCGCCATTAATTTTTGAGGCCAATCGCTGGTTGGTTCTAAACCTCCCATAAAAAAGCGTAATACAGGAGGTTCATACACAAATCGTAATCCACCAATCAATGCGCGGTTATCGTAAAGCCAGTTTAAGCGGTCTTCTACATATTTAATCTGTGACAAAGTAAACACACGGCGTGGTACTGCTAATCGCAGCAATTCCATATCGGCATAAGTTTCGTTTCCATCTTCGTCGCGTTGGTTGGATATAGAACCACGTTCCATACCACGAACACCCGAGATTAAGAACAATGCTGCTGCTAATGCACCAGCAGGATATTCGGTTTGTGGAATATGTGCACATACTTGCATAGCATCGAGGTGAGCTCCTAGTACGCCTGCAGGTCTTATTACTGGTATACCTTTTGCGTGCAACGAATCAACTAAGTATTTAATAAAACTAGGACTTTGACAAATCATAGTTTCGTCTTGCGTTTCGTAAAGCCCTACAGCCATCGCTTCAATTTCGCGAATAGAAATACCACCATAAGTAGTAAAACCTTCGTATAGTGGCACCAATGCTTCTAATTCTTTGTATATTTCAACTTTATCGGTACACATGCCACCACCACGCGACGAACTAATTTTGCGTGCTGAGAAATAAACTAAGTCAGCCAATGCAGTCATTGTTTTCATAATAGTTGCCATATCGGAGTTTTTAAACTCTTCTTCGCGTTGTAATACCAAGTAAGCATTTTCGCCTAATAAGCTGGCATCCAAAATTACACGAATACCATATTTATTTGCAACAGCACGTACATCGCGTAAGTTCTGAACCGAAAATGGTTGACCACCAATAAGATTGGTCGAAGCTTCCATACGAATAAAAGGAACATTAGCAGCGCCATGATTTACAATGGTTTCTTCTAATAACTCAATATTCATATTGCCTTTAAAAGGATGATCCGAGTTTATTACATAAGCCTCAGGATAAAGCAATTCGGCAATTTTACCACCATTGTGAGTAATATGTGCCATGGCAGTTGTGAAGTGGTAGTTCATAGGCACCAAACTACCTTTTTTTACATAGGCTATCGAAATAATGCTTTCGGCTGCACGACCTTGGTGTACAGGAAGTAAATAATCTTTACCCAAAACATCTTTAACAGCTGTTTGTAATCGAATAAAACTTTGCGAACCAGCATAAGCATCATCAGCTTGCATCATGGCGGCTAATTGATTGTCGCTCATGGCATTAGTCCCCGAATCAGTTAACATATCCAGGAATACATCCTTGGTGCTCAGGCGGAAAGTGTTGAACCCACCTTCGTAAAGAGCTTCGAGACGGCGTTCGATAGGAACAAGATTAAGCTTTTGTACAATACGTACTTTGTGTAACTCCAACGGAATGTTTTCTCCGCTGTAAAATTTGATTTGTTGCATAGCGATTACAAAAAATGATTAATATTTAAATTGTATAATTTTTTACGACTTCGGTTCAAAAAAAAGTGCCTGTAATAAAACAAGCACTAATAACGTATAAATATGTATTTTATTTACAAATCAAAGTCTATCGCTAGCAAAGATAATGAATTTATTTGTAAAAAGGAATATTTTGTAGTAAATTGTAATTATTTTGATAAATTTCTTTTTCGAAACTGAATATGCTGAAACCAATTGATATAAAAATATATAATAGCAAAAACTACAACGTAAAATATATTATTCGATTTATTATGATAATCCTCAATTTGATTAGCAGGTGTTTGATTTGTAAAAATATAGAGCAAAATAACTACTATACGAATAGCATTCATAACAATAATCAAAAACAATCCAGACAAAATATATGATATTCGGTTCACAAAAGGGCTTCGAATAGATAGAATTAATCCCGTAAATACAAACATTAAACCCACACCTAAGCAGTTTTGATCTAGAAACAGCCAATAGTTTTCCAAGTAAATAAATTTAGCTTGTACATAGGCTTGTTCGTAACCTATAATCCAAAATATTAGATTGCTGATAGTTAAAATAGCTTTTGTTAGATAAATAACAAAAAGATTCCATTTACCGACCAAAAACCAATCAAATAAGCCTGTGATTGCAGGAAGTAATGAATTAATGCTTAGTAAGATATTTAACGAAAAATAGAAAGTGGTACTAATCTTTTTATTAATTTTATCATATATATTTCGTGTCAGTTCATGTAAACTAGTTTTGTAGCGAATTAAGTTAAACATGAGCAAATATCGTAATCCAATAATAAATTGGACTGCTGAACTTTGAAATTCGAGTGGTAAATATGTTTCGATTAAAATACGTGCGTTAGTAAGTAAAAAGTAAGCTACAACAGCAAGTACGTAAATATAAAAAGTTCTTTTTAGCTTTCGGGCGAAAGTAAAAAGAACTAAAAATGAGAGTACAAAGTATTTTATAACCAGTATTAAATCAAAACTAAATACTAATTGATTGTTACGTATTATTGAGTTTACAGCATCAACAGTATAATTGTTAGCAACTACATTTAATGTAGCAACCAACAAATTGGCATAAACTACCTCTATAGCTTGGTAGAAAGGAGTAACTACAACAATTGACTTTCCTACATAATAAATACAAACCGCAATTACAAGAAATAGAAACAGTTGTAGTTGTTTGTTTTCTTGAAATTGTTTAGGAATAAGCATAGTTAGTATTAAATTTACTAGCTATCTTTTTTCTTCTTTTTGGCAAATAGGGATGTAACAAATCCACCCGCAGCCAATAATGCTAAGAGTATGCCACCATCCAGAGGTGCAGATGCTCCACCTCCACCACCTCCAGGACCTGGATCAGGTGGTAGAATTTGTGCATACGTTTGTAATGCAATCAACGAAAAAATAGCAATAGCAACTAATATTTTTACAGTTCTCATATTGAAAAATTATCTTATAAACGATTTAATTCGAGTCGTTTTATCAGGTGTTGTAATTTCAAAAATATACAAACCTTTATTTAAACTAACAGCCTGACCATTGCTGATTGTACCCATAAATGCTGATTTCCCATTTGTATCATACACAGCAATTTGTGCACTAGCACTGAGTCCAGTAATAATTGCATTATTTGCAGTTGATGAAATTTTAATTTTACCGTCAGTAGATACCGAAACTCCAGTGGTAATTTTAGGTGCAAATTGCACACTAAAACGGCTTGTAGTTCCTGTAGTGTTAGTAGTATATGTGTAAGTTCCTGTAGACAGTAAATCAGTACTACGTCCTGTAACTTTGTCGTATAAAATTATGGCTGCATAATTATTTACTTTATCCGTATTTCTTATCGATATACTATAATTACCAATAGCAGCAAACCTTGTTTGTAATTCAATCGAAGATACAGTACG
>JBMOHZ010000237.1:0-4468 GCA_049317585.1 Paludibacter sp. | reverse complement strand
ACTTAAAATCCTTTGGCTTCACGGCTGTGCGGGTTCAAGTCCCGCTTCGGGTACAACTAATAAAAATGAAAACCCTCATAATCAAACGATTGTGAGGGTTTTTGATTATGATGCCACTTTGTGGCGTGAGTCGTCCATAACCCAACCGCTTCACTCATTATCTCTTTTGCCCTTGCACAGGACGCAAGGCCCTGACCAATGCGAGATTATACGCTACGACGAGCGAATTATTTTACTTTTCCTCTTTTGATTTTACCCATTCATTATACTTCTCTACAAATTTAATCGGTTCGTAGAGCTTTAGAAGATTTCCATAACCAACATCACGTCTATGAATTTTACGCTGCATGATAAAAGCTGAATCTGGAAGGTTTTCTCCTATCTCATTCAAGTATTTTATAAATTCTTTTTTGGTATATTTAAACCTGTACTTTGGTGTTTCCATAACCTTTAAATCAAATAATCATTATGCTAAGTAATTACTATATATCTTATATTCATTCCCGCACCCTGTAGCCTATAACTTTGCACTGGACGCTGGTCGTCTACAGACTCTTGCCTAAGGTAGATAGGTAAGACTGGTGAATATTAATGCTCCCGCTTTAAATATTATATTTGTTTTAAATATGCAAAGCGGAGCTTTGCTTCTCGCAGGACGTAGCGCAAGACGCAACGCCCTGACCAATGCAAGATTTACAATACCACGAGCGAGGTTAAATTTATATACTTTCAACAGCCTCAAATTCTTTCAACGTTTTTCCATCTGCCAATTTCCATTCCACGAGCCCATTGGCATTTCGCCCCATGACAATAACTGCTGCTGTAGTTGGGCTGCTGAAAATATAATCTTCCGTAAATACGTAATTGCCATCTACCAGTTGCAAATCTTCCATATCAATGAGTGCTTTCCTTAATCTCATTGATGATTGTGCCATTGAGCTTGTTGTGGAATCCGCAGCAATAGAGCCTTTGTACACTACGAAACCATCAGAAGTACGCTCACCTTGTGCGTCTGCTCCCCGGGCTGCTTTTATATAAAAGATATTCTGATCCTTCTTTGGTTTTACTTCCCGTTTCTCTTCAAAAACTTTATGACCCAGGGTGCTAACAAGCATCTTTACATGTTCGATATACTCTTCCATTTCCGCTGTATCTGATTCTGATATTGACGACTGCGTGGGTATGACTGAATTTTCAACCTTATAGCGATTTGTCGACTTGGCAATGTCGTGTAGCCGGTTTTCGAGGTATTTGATATGGGCTTTATTCAGGTTATTGTCTTTACTCAGAAATACTATAGATTCATTCCAAAAGTCTTTTTGGGTAAGATGTTGATTGAGTCGTTTCAGAATAGATTCTGCTTCGCCAATATAAACCAGGTCTTTTCCTTCTTCGTCTTTTCCAAACAACAGATACACGCCTGTTTTGGTCAGATCATCCCTATCTGCACAATCTTTTATTTTAATACGTGGTATTTTATAGGCTTTTCCCGACCAATTGGATAACTCACAACTCATCCGACCATTGGAATCTCCATCAATCAGGAAAATCTTAATTGTTTTACCGAATTTCATATACTCTTCTTGTTTTTAATTTGAAGATTAAGCTTAAAAACAATCTAAACTTTACTTAAGTGGGTAATTGATGTTTAGATAACAACAAAAATATTATTTTTCCGCTCCACAAAACTACGAAAAACTATTCAATTTCTTTGCTGATATGTTAATTAATTTGAGAGTTAATAATGTGTTTCCTTTCTGTTTCTAAAAAAGGCTAAGTTGCTCAAAGGCTTGTTCGTTTATTTTACGGGCTTGAAGCAGATGATTGCATGTTACAGTTTCGCCAGCGCGTAACCAGTCGTTTTCGGCTGAGGGGTCGATAATTACGGGCATTCGTTTCTTGGTATTGTGTATTTCGGACATTAACTCGTTGGCGGCTGTAGTGAGAATGCTAAATGTGTAAAGCGATTTGCCCGATGAACGTTCGGTCCAGGAGCTCCATAAACCTGCCAACGAAAATATTGCTTCTTCGGGTAGGTGAAGCAAGTATTTCTCTTTCGATTTTCCTTTCGAATCGAGCCATTTCCATTCGTAAAAACCGTCGGACGGAATCAAGCATCGTTGTTGGGTGTAGTTTCGGAACGACGATTTCTCGTTTATAGTCTCCATGCGGGCATTTAATGTGTTTTTCTGATTGCTAGCATCTGTGGCCCAATGTGGAATTAGTCCCCATTGGAAAAATTGAAATTTTGTGGGCTCAATATTCGAAATTACCGCCATGCTCGGATGCTGAAATCCATTGAAATCGCCTGTTTTTAAAAGTGAAGCATCATCGAATTTTGCTTGGTAGCGTTTTTCGAGTGCCTGAGCATCTTTTGATTGTTTGGAGTGGAAACACATAAGATAATTAATAATTAACAATTAATAATTGACAATTAGGATTTTACGGTTTACGGTAATTATTTCGTTCAGGTTGGTGGTGTAGCGTGGCGAGAGTTGTTCTTGTTTCATTTTCCAAACTCTACCAGTGTCTTGCACAGCTAATCTGATTTTTTGTTGTCCGTACGATTGGTTAATTTTATCAATGGCAGTCATTAGTTTTATGTGTTTGGGATTTCGGTTTTCGAAAATACTTAGTTGCTGATTTTCCTCGGGACTAAAATCCATCACAATTACTCCAGCCTTTTTGTAGGCATAGCCTTCTTTAAAAATGCGTTCGAGTGCTTGTATTGCAAATTTTGCAAGTTCAATGCTCGAGTTAGTGGCAAAAGGTAATTTTATAACAATATTCCGACTGTATTGTTCCTGATCTTCTCTAAATCCATTGGTGTGAATAAATACCATTATGCTCCTGCAGCACGATTTCTGCGCTCGTAGTTTAGCGGCACATGCCACCGCAAATCCGGCAACTCGCTCTTTTACTTGTTCCAGTTTGGTGTAATTGCTATCGAAAGTACGTGTTGTGGCAATGTTTTTTTTATCCTTTACATCTTCCATTTGTAGGGTGGGGATGCCTTGTAGGTCGTGTTTCAACCGTAAGCCAACCACTGTGAGGTTATTGCGAACCCAGTAGTCCGACATTTCGGTAAACTGAAATGCGGTGTACACTTGTATGGCTTGCAGGCGTTTGGTTTGCTGACGGCCAATGCCCCATACATCTTCAATTTTGAGCCATTTGAGGGCTTTTATTCGTTTGTCGTCGGTGTCAATGCTATACACGCCATTGGTGCGCTCGGGAAACTTTTTGGCAATTTTATTGGCTGCTTTGGCCAGTGCTTTGGTAGGAGCAAAGCCCACACTTATAGGAATGCCAGTCCATTTAAGTACTTTTTGTTTCATTTCGAGTCCAATCCGATTTAAATCGTGCAATTCGAAACCGCTAAAATCCATAAAACACTCATCGATGCTGTAAATTTCCATGGCAGGACAAAAATCGGCAAGCACAGTCATAACCCTATGGCTCAAATCGCCGTATAGCGCAAAGTTCGACGAGAAAACATGAACGCCATTTGTCTCGAATAGTTGGCGGTATTTAAATGCGGGTGCACCCATTGGCACTCCAACTGCTTTCGCTTCGTTGCTACGTGCAATAACGCAGCCGTCGTTGTTCGAAAGTACAACCACAGGCTTATTGCGCAAGCTAGGATTAAAAACCCGCTCACACGAAGCGTAAAAATTATTGCAATCGACTAAGGCAAACACTTGAAAGGGAATTTACAATTTATAGATTTACTATTTTGTCTTGAATCTTGGTTCTTGGTTCTTGAATCTTGGTTCTTAACTCTTGGTTCTTGATTCTAATGAAATCACACATCTTTAATCACAAAAGTAACAATACCCCATATTACGAGTGTGTTATCTTGTTCAATGCGTATGGGTTTAAAGCGGTCGTTGGCAGGCATAAGCCATATTCCGTTTTGGTCAATTTTTATGCGTTTGAGTGTAAATTCGCCATCGATATAGCATATTGCAATTTTGCCATCGGCAGGGTCAATGCTTTTATCAACAATAAGCAAATCGCCATCGTTAATACCGGCATCGCGCATCGACTCACCTTTTACACGAGCGTAATAGGTAGCCGAAGGATGTTTTATCAGGTGCCTGTTGAGGTCGATGGTTAAATCGATAAAGTCGGTGGCAGGCGAAGGAAAACCAGCACTCACGGCTTCCATAAGTGGCAATTGGAGTTCGGTTTCGGTCTCGGCCGAATAAATGTCCATGTTTTTGGAACTATATACTTGTAAGGCTGACATGGCAATTTTATTTTTATTTTTTCTGACCGCGTGTTTTGGGTTTTCCGTATTTCTGACGCATCGATTCAGCACGGCGTATTTTGTTGTTTACCTTTTTGTTTTTGTCCTTTTTTTCGTGAAATGCTGGTCCGGCTTCTTCTTTGGTAGGCACTTTTACCAATGCATTTTTCATCACTACTTTGGGCAATTCATCTTCGGTCAGTATTTTCGAAATCT
>JBMOHZ010000236.1:0-4469 GCA_049317585.1 Paludibacter sp. | reverse complement strand
GCAGGTTTACTCGATAACTTTGTAAGTTACAAAACAAAATTAGCAGCTATGGTTCAGAATTTCAGAACAGATTTGAATGAACCTGATATGTGTTTTGTTTGCGGTGAATTGGCAGAGCGCTCTGAATTTGACCAATTTTCAGCTACTGTGGTTCAGCCGGTTGCAACTTACATTTCAAATTCCGATTTTATTGTTACCGACGGAACTTCATTGCTACCTGACGGCATTCATTTCGACGAACCAAGCGCTAAACTACTGGGCGAACGCTATGCCGATAAAATTTTACAACACGTTTACAGTAATTCTACCGCTACAAAAGCTCTAAAAAAAAATGATTTGCCGCTGGTAAAAAATCAACGTGGAGGTTTAACAATTGAAACAGAAAATTTGAAAAGCGATTATAGAATTTCGGATATTTCAGGGCGAACGGTGTCGTTAGGTAAATTGCAACCCAATCAAACGACAAGTATCTCGTTAAAACAAGGAATTTATACTATTTCATTTTTGCAAAACAATAGTATTCAAACCGTTAAACAGATTATTTACGAATAACAAATATCAATATTATGAAAATAAATTACAAAGTAATTGACAAAATGTCAAAACATACTTCAATTTTCACATGGATATTTACATTGATTTTTTCATGTATAAATGTGAATGCACAAACTGCTCATTTCGAAGATAATTTTGAACGAATTTTATTAACTCCGGGAGGTTCACCTGAAACCAATTATGTTACTGCAGGCACAGGTAATGCAACTGTGAATCTAAACAGTACTACTGTTAGTGACGCAAATTTCGTGAAATTTACTTCATTAACTTCTGGTGGAGTTGCTGGCCAGCTTTTTCTGGCAGGAGATATTTCAAAATATGGCAATGATTTCAATACTAAATTGAAACTGAATAATGTGGATTCAGTAATGTGGACATTTAATATGCGACAAAACAACAACAATACTATGGCTGGTTTTAATTCTACACAAAGAGGAGTTGGAGTTATATTGGCTGCAGACAATAGCGATTTGTCCATTGCCAGTGGTTATGCAGTTATACAAACCGGAGCTTCCAGTTCAACAGGCACATTGAAATTGGTTAAATTCACAAATGGATTAAATAACACAAATATCCTAGCCTTAGTAAGTGCTACAACAACAATAGGCAATTCCGGACGCGATTATATGAGCGTTAAAGTAACCTATCTGCCTGCTACCGACACCTGGCGATTCTACGATAGAAGCGACCTTACAGTATGGGCTGACCCAACCAATGCAACAGGTTACAAACTGGAGGGAAGTGTTGTCGATGCAACATTTACAAATACAATTATGACCAATTTTGGTTTTGTGTTTAATTATTCATCTTCTTCTGTTGCATTTAATTTTATTTGTGATAATTACAAAGTTACATCTTATAAAACTGCAACAAATGTTGTAAAAATAGCTGATTCTAAAAATTTATCAGTTTATAGCATCAAAAATGGATTTACAATTAATGTGGAAAATGCTGAAGTTACAGTTTTTGATGTTTCAGGAAAAATTTGTTTAAGAAAAAAGGTTTTCGGTAATTGCGAATTTACAACCAGGAATGGTGGAATTTATGTGGTTCAGGTTAAGACGAAAAATGCTGTAGAAGTTGTGAAGATGTTTGTAAAATAAATTTTATTTAAAATTTCAAGAATGTATTATTGTAAAAAAATTCTGACAATCATTTTGTTAATTGTTTCGTTTGGCCTTTCGGCTCAGGTCGATTACGAATCCATACAGGTAAAAAGCGGCTATACAGGTGGTTGGGGTACGCAACGTGCTAAATTGGTGAACTTAATTCCAAATTATACACCTGTAACCGATGGTAGAAGCGACTTTACCCGTTATGGCACGTTCAAGCATTTGCGTACTGACTCTACTGGCTATTTTTATGCAAAAAAACTGGATGGTCGTTGGTGGATGATAGACCCCAATGGCTATGCTGGAATAAATATTGCAGCAACAAGTTTTACAACTTCAAGCATTCAGAACGATTACGATATTACGAGGCGAATAGGATTCAATGGTACAGGCAATTTCCTGTCGAGCGAGAGTCAAACCAAATCGGGTTATAATCTACAGAATTTCAGCACTTTTTCGTTTACACGACGATTGAATTTCTTTCTGAATTATAAAAATGATCGAAAAAATTATTATTCCACACCTTCGGCAGTGCAGGGAAGTGTGGATCATGTGTTGGTTTTAGACCCGCAATTTGTAACCTATTGCGACAATCTGGCCAAAACGTCGGTATTACCTTATGCTACCGAACGTGATTTACTGGGTTATTTTACCGATAATGAGATAAATTTCAATCAGGATCAGTTGCAGAATTTCGTTACAGACCTTTCGCTGGGCGACCCATGTCGCGATTCGGCTTTGGTATGGGCTGCTGCCCACGGACTTTCGGAAGCCGATTGTACAACTTACAGCACCAAAGTTACCGAAGCTCTTAAACAGGAATTTGCAACTTATTTAGCAGATCGTTATTATAAAATTGTATCCGAAGCTATTCGCAAATACGACCCCAACCACATGGTGTTGGGCAGTAGACTGCATGGCCGCCCGCGCGCAATTTTGGGTGTGGTGGCTGCTTCGCAAAAATACATGGATGTAACCTCCGTTAATTTTTACGACAAATGGTCGCCGGCCGAGCAAATTGCTACAACAAACTGGACAGCCGACAAGCCTTGTATTGTGGGTGAATTCTACATTAAAGATATAAATGTGTTTACTACAACTCAGTCGGGAGCTGGTTGGTACGTCAATTCGCAAGCCTCGCGTGGTAAATTTTATCAAAACACCTGCCTTGATTTGCTTAAAAACAAATGCTATATTGGTTGGCATTATTTCCGTTATCAGGACGACACGGATTCGAACAAAGGTATTGTAAATAATTCGGGAGTTGAATATACCGGCATGACAAGTTTTATGGATGAACTCAACGAGCAAATATATAGTCTGTGCGATTTTTACGATGGTGTAAATCGTCGTCCGAAACTTACTACCAAAACTGAAACGGTGGTAGCATCTGAAGATACTTATCTGATTCCCGGAGCAACAAATACCAGTAATTATGGAACCGCTCAGGAATTGGAAGTTCGTTATAATTCGACTGAGGCAAACCGTCGCGAGGCTTATCTGAAATTTGACTTGTCGGCCGTAAAATCGCAATTGCCTTATTTGAAGGATGCTCAGCTTGAACTTAGTTGTACGGCTACTGATGCTACAGCGCGTTACGTTTTTGCCTCCGGAATAAACGATACAAACTGGCAGGAAAACACACTCACGGGTGAACTGCGCAACCCAAATGCCGATTGGAAAAACGGATATAACCGCTTGGCTTTTCAGAAATCTGTAATTGCGCTGGGAAAACTGTACTTTGATGTTACTACTTGGATTTATGAACAATCAAATGGCATTGTGTCGTTTAAAATTCATGATCTGAATTCGACTACCACATCAATAAAAATAGCTTCGAAAGAAAATTCGATTGTTGACTCGCGACCCAAATTAAAACTAACTTTTTGGGATAATTCTACAGGCATACTAACTACAAACGGCAATAAAGAAAAGCAATATGAGCCATATCCCAATCCTGCTAAAGGACATTTTTCGGTAAAAGGGGATGATATGTCTCAAATTGAGCTATTATCTCTGAAGGGCCAAAAAATACTGTCGGTAAATACAAACAATATTGATGTTTCCGATTTGAGGAATGGAATATATTTATTGAAAGTAAAAAATAATGCGGGCAGTTATTATTATTCAAAAGTAATAGTTCAGAATTAATCAACTATCGCTGGAAATTATTTGTCGAGCTCGTTTAGTGTTTATTAATTTTTCAACGCTTTGTCAATTTTTATTTTTCCGCCTTTCCATGCTTTTTTATTTGTCCAATCTGCCGACTCTCCACTCCAAAACTCATCTTCGGCAGGCAACCCCAATGGTAAAAAAATGGCTGTACACAAATAAAGACTTCCGGTAGAAATGTACGTTTCTGCTATTTCGGGTTGGTGACCACAAAAGCCGAGTGTGAGCCACCCATTTTTATCAAAAGTCCCTGATTGCTGAATCTGTTTTTTAATTACTGAAGTAAGAGCACACCGAACCTGAGCAGGTTTTACTTCTTTTGGGAGAATTTTCAACAGCGAAACTTGTGATAAATTATGAAATATGCCAAAACGATATGCCAATGACCTTCCGAAAGCAGGATACGTTCCTTCAGGTGAAATTAATCGCTCCAATTGTTCGGCGTATCTAATGCTGCGATTTTTTTCGGTAGTGTAAACTGTTGAATCAGTTAGATTTTTATTTTTCAATACCGTGAGAATATCCAACATCATTGGATGAATAACAATGCTATTGTAATAATCGAAATGAAAATCTTTACCGTCGCCATACCAAGCATCGCCTTTGTACCATTCATTAAATCGGGTTAAG
>JBMOHZ010000235.1:0-4480 GCA_049317585.1 Paludibacter sp. | reverse complement strand
TTTAATTACCTGTTTTTTTAAAATTACAACCTACCCAAAAAATTTGCTAATTTTCATGGGCAGGTTGTGTCATTAAACAAAAAAGTCAGGGTTCAGAAAGAGATAATATTTTGTTATATGCAAAAATCTTTTTTAAAAAACCTGTAAACGACTCATTTGGGTTGAGTACGTTTACAGGTGGGGAGTTAAGGAAACCACAAATAACATACACCACATACAATTATTGGTGGGTTAAAAAAAGGAACAAACAAATTCTATCTTCTTTCGATTAAATCGCTAAAAAACATCAAACATTTTTCGCGATAGGATAACTCACCACTTTGCTCCAACTCACCTAATAATCTATCGCCTTGATATATTTCGAGGCTTATTTGATAGGGCATTGAATTGGATTTTGAAAGACTCTTAAAATCGGTAATGCAACGTACAAAGCAATTGCCTTGCATTACTAATTCGCGAGGGAGATGTACAATATTTTCGTGTTTAACATTATCGCAATTTACTTTGTGATAAAAAAGCTCTTTACGACCTGTTTCTTCAAAAAGTGATATGGAATAGTCGGCTTGAATATTTCCTTTTTTGATATTAAATTTAGTGTATAATGGTTTTTCTGATTTTTCGAAATGTACTGCTTTTATCATAAGGCTTTGAGTTTTTGAGATAACAAGCGACACGGAGGTAGGCCGTGCCGCTTGAATGAAATGATTAAATTCTCATACAAATACTTAGAAATTAAAATTACCTACTAATGTGGTGTTACCATAGTTAACAACCAACTTGTAAGCTCCACTAGCCCACGCTTCAGTTGATATAGTAGCTGTAACTTCGTTTGTAGTATCTACACTTACCATATCAATTAATTGATTGTTGGCATCGTAAACCAGAACTGTGGCAGTTCCTACTGCTTGTGTAAATGTAACTGTTAATGCTAAATCGTCGACATATGCCGAAACAGGATAATAAACTACTGCTGTTGACATGTAACTTGATTTCTTTAAAGTAGACGAAGACAACGCGGACAGAGGTTGTTCGCCAATACGGGGAGATGGAGGTAATCCATTTCCAAGACCAATTTCAATACCTTCTCCAAAAATAATAAACGCATTGCACAACATGAGTGCTGTAAGAAATAATTGTTTCATAAATGTAAATTTTTTGTGGTGATGTAATGTTGTTTGAAAATTATAATTAATTTTGTACCAAAGTTAATATGAGTTTTTCATTTCTCCAAAAAAAACATCTTTACATTATAGGTTTGTTAACATTTGTAAAGTACAGTATTTCTGCACAATAACTAAGTGTTAAAAACAAATATCTAAACAGCGCAAAAATAGTCGCAAAAAATGCCTGTTTTTAGCCATCCCATTTTCCGATTACGAACATTTTTCGAAAAATAATAATTCCAAATTTTTTATTACGTAATTTGATAATACTACCCATGTTAAAATGAAAAAATACATACTAATTTTGATATTAATTCCTCTTTTCTTATACTGTCGTTATAAGTATTCCGATAATCCAACAATATTGAAGGCCGAGAAAATACTCCTGGAGTCGCCTGATAGCGCTTATCGCATTCTGACAACTATCAAAGACCCCGAAAACTTATCTGATGCCGATTATGCTGCCTGGTGTTTGCATTATACACATGCTCAATATAAACTGTATTATGATATTAAATCGGATAGTTTGATAAAAAACGCTGTGAACTACTATAAAAACACCGATTTAGACGAATATAGTGGCATTGCCTATTATCTTTTAGGGTGTGTGTTGGAAATAAAGAAAAACTCAAAAGAGGCCATGTACGCTTACAAGGAAGCTGATCGGTTTTTAAATAAATCGGCTAACTATAATACGAAAGGATTGGTTAAATATCGAATCGGGTATTTGTTTTTGGCAGATGAATACCTTAGCGAATCGGAATTATATATCAAAGAAGCAATTACATACTTCAAAAAAGCAAATAACAACACTTACCTCTATTATGCATATCGAACTAAAGCCGAACTATTGTACCTTCAGAATTCCAATTTGTATAACACATTACAGGTAGCAAGTATTAGCGAAAGTCTTTCATTACAAAATAAGGATACTTCGTTTTACATGAATGTTCAAGTTTTCAAAGGAAAGGTACTACTGCAACCAAATCCATTGCAAGCTAAAAAATATTTGTTAATCGCATTTAATGGTTTGCCTTACGAACAAAAATCAACAGCAACCTTACTTGCTTATGCGTATTCCAAATTAAACATGCCGGACTCGGCACGATATTACTCAAAGTATTACTCTCTAAACCAGCTTGACAACAACAGCGAGTTTTTACAGAAGGTTGCAAATGCATATCTTACAAAATGTGAAGGAAAACAAGATTCAGCATTTCAATACTTTGAAGAAGCGTACAACCTGCGCGAAAATATATACAAGCAAAACATAAAAGAACAACTTATACGCATTGATAAACAGTACGATTTATCGAAAAAAGAAGCTGAAAAAGCGACATTGGAAATAACCTTGCAGAAAAATGTTATTATTATAGCTTTTTTGAGCATATTAGTATTAACTGCAATTGTTATATTACTATTTATAACCAACATCAATAAAAAACGAAGAGCAAACTATATTATTGAAAAGCAAAAGTTAGAATTGGAAATTAAGACCAAAAAAGCTGAAAACGATAAAAAATTGAATAATCTGATACTTAATCTACATCACAAAATTGACAACACATTGCAATTGAAGAAACTACAATCGAACCTGTCTAAAACTGAAAGAAAAGAGGAGTTTATTGCTGAAATTACGCGACAATCAACACTTACCGATAAGGAATGGAAGTATTATATTGAACAAGCAAACGAATTGTTTGATGGTAAAATTTTTCAACTAAAGGAATTGTACCCCAGTTTGACTAATTCCGATTTAATTGTGATATCGTTGATATGCCTGGGCATTGATTTATCAAACAGTATATTATTGCTCGATTATGGAAATGCTAATACCATGTATACCCGAAGGAATCGTATAAAATTGCATTTGGGATTGGATAAAACAGTAGACTTAGAAAAATGGATAAAAGAATATCTCCAAATAAACACCTAAATGTTGCCACAAAAATAATTTTATCCTACATTTACTAAAGTCGATTCTACCAAATGTAACTATAGCCGGCATTCAGAATAATTGGGAAAAAACTACGCTGAAACAGTTTAATATTTCCTTTATCATCCTTTTTATAAAAAACATAGTACGCATTTTGGCGATTATAGGCATTGTAGATATTTATTGACCAGTTTCGAATGCCTTTCTTCATCTGTTTGGTGCGGTTTATACCTATATCCAACCTGTGATAATCGGGCAAACGGTAGCCGTTACGTTCGGTATAAATTTCCACGGTTTTGTATTTTTCAGAATTAAAAAACTCATTGTTGTAGGTCAAATATTTAGCCGAAGGGAGTGTCAGGCAATTACCTGTATGATACACCCAGTTAGCAGACAAAGTTAACTTGTCTGAAATTTCGTAATTTGCCACAACAGAGATATTATGCGTTTGGTCGTAAGTGTACGGAAAAACGTTCCCGTTGTTTAGGTTAGCAAACTGACGTGTGTTCGACGATAAAGTGTAACCTAACCAACCAGTAAGTAAGCCCGTTTTTTTACGAACAAGCAATTCAATGCCTTTAATGTTGCCACTTCCGCCCGTTTCTACTTTTGTATCCCAGTTTTTTGTATCTGTGAACAATAAAACACCTTGCTTGTATTCAATCAAATTGCGAACTGATTTTTGATAAAACTCAACGCTGAATTCGTAATCGGTTTTAGTGGTATGTGCCATTCCGAACGAAAACTGATCGGAAGTTTGGGGTTTTATCGTTTTAGTGGACGGAATCCAGATATCAGTAGGTAAGCCACCATTTGAGTTTGTGAGCAAATGTATATTCTGACTCATTCTGCTATAAGCTCCTTTTATGGAGAATGTGGGTAAAAACTGCCAGTTTAAAACAGTGCGAGGTTCAAAAACTGGAAAATTTGTATTTAAAACTCGATATACACCTGTTCTAAATCCTGTATTTGTTGTCAGGGTTTCGGTAAGTTTGTAGTCGAACTCAAGATATCCATACGCATCAACAGCATATAAACGTTTGTTCCGAATAGTTGAATCGGAGTTCTCCTGCACACTATTACTGGTATACAAAACGGTTCCTGGATTGTACGAGTGTGCACTTAGAACGAGTCCAAAACGTATTTTAAGTTTATCAAGTGGAATTTCGGCGTCGTTTTTCAATTGTAAATCGTTTGTTCCTGAACTTATTTTTAAGTCCTGATTGAATGAAGTTTTATCTGACAAATATTCAACATCTTCGAGCGTGTGGTTAATATAATGATAATTGGTATATGAACATGTAGTGTTATTGAAAATACCGTTATCGAACACATGTAGCCAACGTACACTTCCAGCAGTATTACCCCATTTTAATTGCGA
>JBMOHZ010000234.1:0-4487 GCA_049317585.1 Paludibacter sp. | reverse complement strand
CACAAATCCAAGCGAATAGTTGTTGATAAAAGCTGTTGAAGTCAAGGATTTATCTAAGGTAATGTTATCATTCCCATTCACCGAAAAATTTTGCCAATAATTATTTATCCAATGCCAGTTAGTGGTATCTTTAATATAGATAGGGTAAGTTAGTTGAAGCGTTATAATTGGATCGAACCGACACAATGGTAAAGTATCAGCAGAATTCACTGACTTAAATAATTCAACCAACAAATCGGCTCCAGTAGCTATTTTCAATTGTTTTTTAGGATTTAAGTATTCCTGACTTGTAAAAACCGGACGAATATTATCGTACTGCTGTGGTGGCATTAGCTTTTGATAATTTGATTCGTAAATATCCCCATCCTTCGTTTCGATATGTAATTTATACGAATTCCCTACAATACCTGTAAAAGTAGAAGGCAAAACATATTTTCCAGAACCTGTTTCATCCAATGTAAATTCAGTATTACGATTATCAAAAACGCTTATCTTTGCGCCGGCAACAAACTTAACTATCCACAACGAATCATAATTAAATGCCAGTGCTTCAGTAAGTTTCACAGTAAACGGGCCTTTTCCATCTGATATTAAACCTTCCACTACCAACACTTTTGTGCTGGTATCAATTTTTGGTTCGTATATTTCAGAGCATTGAATAAAGCCAATAATTAGCAATATCAATAAACCTGTATTTTTTAAATAATTCATTTATGGACTAATTTTTAAAAGCTAAAGTTATACGTAATTGTAGGAATAGGGTACCGAATTATATACATGCTATACAAATTAAAAAATTTGTAATACTTCGACTCTAAAGGTGGTAATGACTTGTAATAAACTGAATATGCGTTTTTTTGACCATACACATTTAGTATTGATAGTGTCCAACTGCCTTTCCATTTCCGTTTTAAAAGTAAGGATTCATCAAGCGTTATTGCCAAATCAAGTCGATGATAATCAGGAAGTCGGTATTTATTTCGGTCCGAAAAATAAACATACTGATTGCCATCAACAAAAAACTTTAACTCTGGTAAAGTTATAGGCTTGCCTGTATTATAATTAAATGTACCCGAAAGCCACCATCTACGTGTTAAATGGTATACTCCTGTAAACACCAAATTGTGAGGCCTATCAAACGAAGATGGAAAATAATTGTTACGGTTTATTTGATCAATTTCAAACGGGCTTGATGTATGTCGCATAGAGCGAGAGTAAGTATAACTTGCCCAACCAGTAAGAGCACCCGTATTTTTTTTGACATAAAGTTCAATGCCATAATTATAGCCCGAAGCTTTTAATAAATCGGTTTCAAGCGAGCTATTCATCAGTATGGTAGCTCCATCTCGGTATTCCACTATATTATCGAGCTTTTTATAATATAGTTCAACAGATGCTTCAATTGTGTTTTTATTGAAATTTCGGAAATATCCAAGTGTAAACTGATTGCTAATTAATGGTTCAAGATTAGGACTACATAGCTTATAAATATCGGTTGGTGACATAACTGCCGTGTTCGAAATTAAATTTATAAACTGACTAATTTTATTGTATGAAAATTTTAAAGAACTTGCGTCATTTAAAGCGTATCGGAGCGAAACACGAGGTTCTATTATTGAATGCCATTTTATAATTTCATTGCTTTTATAAAAAATAGTATCAGTTATATTCTCAGGCGTATTTGGTGAGTTTGGGTTGAAAACAAGGGTTCTGTTAGGACCCAAATATGCATAATTATTAAACCTCACACCGAGTTCGGCACTTAACTTTGGCGATATAGTTATGTTATCACTAATGTACGCAGCCATTTCCAAGGCTTTTTCAGTTTGCATTGCATTGTCCTTTACTTCGGAAAGTAAACCAAGCGCCGACTGTATACCTGGCTGTAATTTGTACATAATTGCAGCTGCACCTATATCTACAGAGTGAATTTTCGAAGGAGTCCAATTCAAATTTAAACGTGCATTATTGTACAATATAGCCGATTTTATAATAAAAGCTTCTTTTGACTTTAACTCGTCCGACTCACTTAAATCATTGCGATAACGACTATTGCCTGCTATAAATGAAAGATTTAATTTTTCGTTAAAATTATGAAGATATCGGAGCGAAAATAGTCTGTTGTCGTAATGATATGGTGATGATTTTGTAAACCGAAACGTATCATCGCTAATATACCCAAAAAGTGTAAGGTTATCGTTTTCAGTAAGTTTGGAAGTTAATAAAAAATTCAAATCGTAGAAACTAGCAGCACTTTTTTTGAGACTCGCATCAGGCATGGCATGTAATACCCAATTAGAGTACGAACTTCTTCCACCAATGAGTAGATTCACTTTTTTGTTGAAAAGAGGAGTTTCTAAATTCAAACGAGTATTGAGTAAACCAATGCCACCTTTTATGGTTAATCGGTCGGGGTTATTACCTAAACGAATGTCCAAAACAGACGAGGCGCGTTCGCCAAGTTTTGCTGGAATACCTGCTTTTAAAAAAGTGACATTATTTACAGCATCGGGGTTCAGAACGGAACTTAAACCAAACAAATGCGAAGAATTAAACAAAGGGACATTCTCAATTAAAATCAAATTTTGATCAGCACTACCACCTCTTACAAAAAAGCCAGTACCAAATTCGCCAGTAGTTTGAACTCCAGGAAGTAAATTCATGCTTTTCAAAATATCTTTTTCGCCCATAAAAGTAGGGAGTTCCTTAATGGCTTTAGCATTTAACTTAATGGTACTCATTTGGGTACGTATCACATTTAAATTGGCCGCCTTATCGGTAACTTCCAAATCCTTTAGTAAAATGGATTTTTCGGATAATTCAAAATCGATAATACCATTTCCTTTAACTTGAATTTTTCGTTCAAAATCTTCGAATCCAACATATGTTATTTTTAGGTCATATTCGTCACGAGGCATTGTAAACGAATAGTTTCCAGCATTATCAGTCAATAAACTTAAGTTTATTTTATTGACAAATAAACTAGCCCCTTTTATAGGTTTACCTGTTTTTGAATCCAAAATTTTACCAGAAATGGTTGCTTTTGAGCTATTCCCTAAGTCAAATTCTTCGCCAATAACTAGGGTATTTCTACTTTTAGCTCTAATGGAATAGTTACGAATTTCGGCTGGTACAAAAACAAAGTGCGTAGAATTTACCTCAATGCAGTTGAGACCAGTAATGCGGTTAATTATCTCCAAACAGTTATCGAGCGATAACTCTGCAATTGAACTTCTGAACTGTTTGTCCTCAAACCAAATGGGTTTGTAAAACAATTTAATATTATGTATACTCTCTATCTTTTTAGCCAGAGAATCAATTGTAACTAACGCAACCTTACTTTTATTTATATCCTGATTAACTGCACTATAACTCAGCACAATTGAACAAATGACAAATAAAAAAATACTAATAACTCTATTTTTCAATCAAAAAAGTATTTATAATTATACCCAGAACAATAATTGTTGAAAAATGCAATAACTAACCTGCGAAAGTTCATTGAAATTAACAATTTACAAATTTAACAGAAATTACGCTGTAAATATAATTTTCAATCGAAAATTAATATATTTTGCATATTAATACGAATCAACGCAATTCAAAATAAAAGCTCATTAACATCAGAAAAAATTACATTTTAATGCTACATTTTGTATCTTTGCGGCAACTTATCAAAATTTGAAATTAAAAATTTGTAAAATATACATGAAACCAACACTAACACAGCATATTTCAGCTGGCAAAACATTAGTATCGGATGGAGCTTGGGGAACATTTCTTCAAGCTAAAGGCTTAAAGTCTGGCGAATGTCCAGAATTATGGAATATAGAACATCCCGAAGCGGTACTCGATATAGCACGTGGATATATAAACGCTGGCTCTGACATCATAGAGACAAATAGTTTTGGTGGAAATTATTTCAAATTGAAAAATTTCGGACTTGAAGGTCGGGTTTATGAGATTAACAAACGTGCTGCCGAATTATCGCGCGAAGCTGCTGGAGTAGATAAATACGTTCTCGGTTCCATAGGACCAACAGGTAAAATTCTGATGATGGGCGATGTAACCGAAGAAGAACTTTACGATGCTTTTAAAGAACAAGCAGTTGCATTGTACGATGGTGGAGCCGATGCATTGGTAATTGAAACCATGACCGCCATTGACGAAGCCGAAATTGCAGTGCGAGCAGCACGTGAAAATACGCCTTGCGAAGTAATTTGCACCATGACTTTCGACTATCTGACAACGGGCGAATATCGCACTATGATGGGCGTTTCACCAGCCGAAATGGTAACAGCACTTACAGCTGTTGGTGTACATATTGTAGGCGCAAACTGTAGTAATGGCATGGAAGGAATGATACGAATTACCGAAGAAATTCGGTTGGAAAACCAAGAGATTCCAATTTTAATACATGCTAATGCTGGATTACCCATTCTACAAGGCACATGCACTGTATTTCCAGAATCACCCGAGATGATGGC
>JBMOHZ010000233.1:0-4501 GCA_049317585.1 Paludibacter sp. | reverse complement strand
TTATCTAATTTCAAAATAAAATATCAATAACAAACTAACTTATATAATCTCTATTGATTATTTTTGACGTCTGAGATGTTTCAAATTTCAGTCCTATTGTTTTATCAGAATTTATGCCAAAAGCACTTTATGCTCGTAATGACAGTAAATAGATGCAAAAACTGACAACTTGTCATTGAAAAACTGCAAGTATTGATGAAATTATATCAATTCAATAATCCTATCAGCTAGATATTTATTTGAGAATTTTGGTATTAAAAGCGATGTTCGTTTTTCGATCTCTGACTTATTGAACGGCTGTTGCATAAGATCGTTGCATATTTCAATTTGTTTTTTTGCTGATGAAGCTATGTGACAAATTGAATCCAACCCACTGCCAACCACCATCTTGTCATTTACTACTACATGCTTTCCGGCAAAAAGTGTATTGAGTAATTTAATTTTCAGGCCAGTACTCTGAAAAGTAATCAACACATGTACCTGCGCATTTTGCACAAGGGTTTTTAACTCTTCATTGCCAGGATTTGCAATAAGCTTAATATTGGGAAATTGTAAGGCTGTTTTTTGTAGCTTCTCCGAAGGATTCATCCCCGCTATAATACATGTATGTGCTAGTTTCGAAAAAACATGTTCGCATAGATAGATAGCTGATTTTTCGTTTTCCGGAACTGATAAATTACCATGATATAGTAAGTAATCGCCTTGATTACAATTAATTGAAATAGATTCATTCCCATGAAAACAAGGAATAAAATTTACCTGCGCAGATGGAAATTTATTGGAATAATAGATTTTGTCAACTTCCGAAATTGCAAGAATTTGTTGAGCGTTATGCAATTGCTTTTCGAAAAGTCTAAACTTTAGCGATTCGGTTAAGTAATATAATTTATTAAGCCCAAATGATGTAGCTTTATATAATTCGAAATAATAATGGTGCTCAATATTGGCTTCGCGGTAAATTTTCATCCTACCTTTCAATTCATCCGCACCCAAGTAATAGCAACACATTAACCCATCGAACAAAATAGGATAATTATCTTTTTTGAGATTTGCAATTAGAGCTTCGCTTTTTCTGCTTTTTACAGTGTAAGGCAACATGCTTAAATGACTTAATGGCGATGTATTGCGCTTATAATAAAATACTTGAATACAATAACTTTCAAGTTCAACGGCCTGTTTTCGATTATACTCAAAACAGTGAAGAATAATTTTAACACCACTTTGGCTCAATGCTTTTATCCTGAAAAACACATCAATAGCACCACCATAATTAGGTGGATAAGGTATGTCGAATGCTATGATATGTAGGTGTTTATACATGAATAGAATTTAAGCCTATAAAATAATATGCTAAATGGGTGTGAAGCGATTAATTTTTCATTTCTACTTTTTTGGTTGCCGCCTGATTCCGATTTCGGATATCAATACATTCCACTACTTTAATGGCTAATTGTCTGAATGCAGCACCCGAAACAGTATCATCATCGCAAGCAATAGGCCGACCAGCATCGCCATGTTCGCGAATGCTTTGTACAATAGGAATTTGTCCGAGTAAGGGCACATTTAACTCATCAGCTAAACGCTTTCCACCATCTTTACCAAAAATATAATATTTATTTTCGGGCAATTCGGCAGGCGTAAACCATGCCATATTTTCGATTAATCCCAAAACGGGAACATTAACTTTGTCGTTGGTAAACATATTTGCACCCTTGCGAGCATCAGCCAAAGCCACTTCCTGAGGTGTAGTAACAATTACGGCACCTGTAATACCAAGCGTTTGAACCAATGTAAGATGAATATCGCCAGTGCCAGGAGGTAAATCCATAATAAAGAAATCCAATTCACCCCAATAGGCATCGGTAATTAATTGTTTCAGTGCATTGCTTGCCATACTTCCACGCCAAACAAGTGCGTTGTTAGGGTCTACAAAAAATCCTATCGAAAGCATTTTCACACCATATTTTTCGATGGGAATAAGGCATTGTTTTCCATCAATATCCTCCATTTCAGGACGAGCATCCTCCACACCAAACATTTTGGGCATGGATGGGCCATGAATATCGGCATCGAGCAAACCTACTTTATAACCTAATGCAGCCAATGAAATTGCTAAATTCGACGATACAGTTGATTTGCCTACTCCACCTTTACCTGAAAAAACTGCAATAATATTTTTCACTTCAGGAAGTATCGAAACCACTTTTGGTTTGGGAGCTTCTTTCATTTCAATTCCAATATTGCCTTTAATATCAATATCTTCGCTAATATAAGTTAGTATGGCTTGTTCGGCTGCTTTTACTACTGATTTGGCAAACGGATCGTTGGCTTTTTCGAAAACTAATGTGAACGAAATTTTATTTCCTTCGATACGCAAGTCGTCTTTTAACATGCCCGACGAAACGATATCTTTTCCGGTGCCAGGATAACGCACATGTTCTAGTGCATCGAAAATTAATTTTGGGTATAAAGTCATTTAAATTTACAATTTAGATATTTACGATTTACAATATTAGTTTAAAGAAACTACAGCATTAAATCAAATTTGCTATCTATTTGTTCATACTCACAAATAAAAATAACAATTATTAATTGCATTTAAAGCGGCAATTCAATTATACCGTTGGTAGCTACAATTTCTTTTCCATACAGATATTCCGACCCGCCTTTGTAGTCGGTTACTTTGCCACCTGCTTCGGTAACAATCAACGCACCGGCCGCAACATCCCATGGTTTTAGGTCATATTCCCAAAATGCATCAAACCTACCACAAGCCACATAAGCCAAATCGGCCGCAGCGGAGCCTAAACGGCGAACTCCTCTTGCGCTGGTCATTGCCCATTTAAACATCTTTACGTACGAATCCAAACGACTAAAATCGGAATAAGGAAAGCCTGTTGCTAATAATGCATTTCCAATTTCACAACGGGTTGATACACTTATAGATTTTCCATTCAGAAAAGCACCACCGCCTTTCCAGGCAAAGAAGCATTCATCGTGACCAACTTCGTACACTACACCCACAACAAGTTCGTTATTGTCGAGCAAAGCAATACTTACGGAATAAATAGGTAAACCGTGAATATAATTGGTAGTGCCATCAAGCGGGTCGATAACCCAATTATAACGCTCGCCTCGTTTATTATTTGTTCCTTCTTCGGCAATAAAACCAGCATCGGGAAGCAAGTTTTGTAGAGCTTCAATAATCCGAATTTCGGCAGTTTTGTCTACATAGCTTACCAAATCATGTACGCCTTTGACTTCAATCTTCGAGTCATCGAAGGTTTTGCGTTCTTCGGCCATAAAATTACCTGTAGTGCGAGCTATTTGGCAAACTTGAAGTGTAAGTTCTTGATAATTCATATTTTATTTTTTCAAAAAAGGGAAATTTGTTAGCTGCAAAGTTATACAAATTATAGTTTGCGTGCAACTTAAAAAACCAAAAGGCTAATACTTTCATTTGTATCAGCCTTTTAGTAAATTATCAAACTAGAATGAATTAACGAATAGTAATTTTAGTTGCTTTGCCGTCCACTTTCAGGATATAAATACCTTGTTTTAATTCCAATTTTATTTCGCGAGCGGCTGCATGAGAAGCAGCTTTCGTACCAGTTAATGCATACAATTCAACATTTTGTGAAGGAAGCACATCGAATTTCAGTGTTCTACCTTCTAATCGCCAAGGTTTCATGCTTGGATTTATGGTGTTTAAATTTAATGGTAATACAATGGCTGTACCAGGAGAACCGATATCACCTATTATGCTGGATGATTTTAAAGTAACTTGATTTGAAACAGTTCCATTAATTGTACCTAGAGCACTTATCACTGCATTATCAACAATAGAACCATCGGCATTGTAGCTGAAATAGAATGATTTACCTGCTGTAGCCGCACCAAAAGAAACTCTAGATGTAATTTCGACACCTAAAGCATTAAATAAAACTACACCATCAGCAGTAGAAGAAAAACCAACCCCAGAACCAGTGTACGAACCAACTGAAATATTGTTCATACTTGAGCCCCAAAATGATTTAAAAGCAGGAATGTCAGTTGTAGGAACAGCAGATTCAATGAAAACAACAGATTTCCCAGCTGGAATTGTTGTTACACCTGTCAATTCTACTGCTGCAGAAAAATTATAAGTATTGTCGTCAATTTTCCAACCAGTAATATCAACAGAAGAATTTCCCAAATTTGTAACTTCTATCCAATCAGCTGTGCCTCCAGTACCACTGCTTGACATTACTTCCGTAATTCTAACCTGACTGAAAACAGTCAGCGTAGATAATAAAACAACCAAGAAATAAACTTGTAATTTACGTATCATAATATTGAATTTTGAAGATGAGTACTATAATAATTTGCAAATATAGTTATATTAAAGAATTAAACATTCATTTCAATTATACTATTAATTCCATCTCTATTAAAACCTACTCTGTATCGCTTAAAATTCTCTTCTTCGTCATGTTGATATTGAATAATTATATTCAAATAA
>JBMOHZ010000232.1:0-4507 GCA_049317585.1 Paludibacter sp. | reverse complement strand
AATAGCAACACGCAGTCCTTCAGCTTCGAGAATACGACCAATAACGGCTGCTCCAAAAGCAGGATGGTCGATGTAGGCGTCACCCGTAAAAAACACAACGTCTACTTCATCCCAACTTCGAAGTTCAAGTTCTTTTTTGGTTGTAGGTAAAAAATCGGTCAGTTGATATATTTTATTTTGCATATTTATTTTTTACTTAATACTTTATAATTCAGACATTTAATAATTCATACATTACAAATTACTATTCATGCATTATTTAACAAAGATACTGATAAATAAGTTCTTAATAAATAGTGATTTGTAATTAATACATGCCTCCTACCATAAATATGGTATGAAAAATACCCCATACTTGCGATTGTACAAAGTTTTGCACCCTCCTATCTTTGCATTATCAAAATCAACAAAAAAAAGAATATTAAATTTCACATTCATAAAAACTTTATAATATGGCACAGATTGCAAAAAACGTAAACGAACTTATTGGTAAAACACCTTTAGTTCAATTATCAAATTACAGTATCAAAAAAGGTGTTGAAGCCAATTTGATAGTAAAATTAGAATTATTTAATCCGGCAGGTTGCGTCAAAGAACGTATTGCATTGGCAATGATTGAAGATGCCGAAGCTGCTGGAATTTTGAAACCAGGCGTTGAAATTATTGAACCAACGAGTGGAAATACTGGTATTGGATTAGCAATGGTGTCGGCTGTAAAAGGCTATAAATTAACGCTTGCTATGCCCGAAACTATGAGTATTGAACGACGTAATTTATTAAAGGCATTTGGAGCTAATTTGGTACTTACACCAGGCGCATTAGGTATGAAAGGTGCCATTGCTAAGGCTCAGGAATTGCACGAAGCAAATCCAAACTCTTTTTTACCACAACAATTTGAGAATCCATCGAACCCTAAAGTACATTATAAAACTACTGGTCCTGAAATTTGGAATGATACGGATGGTAAAATCGATATTTTTGTTGCTGGAGTTGGTACTGGAGGTACAGTAGCGGGTGTTGGTAAATTTTTGAAAGAAAAAAATCCTAACATTCAAATTATTGCGGTTGAACCAGCTGACTCTCCTGTACTATCGGGTGGAGCACCCGGCCCTCACAAAATTCAAGGTATTGGCGCTGGTTTTATTCCTAAAAACTACGATGCCTCTGTTGTGAATGAGGTAGTACAAGTTACAAACGATCAGGCCATTTTAACGGCTCGTGAGTTGGCCAAACAAGAAGGACTTTTAGTAGGAATATCATGTGGTGCAGCAACCTATGGCGCAACTCAAATTGCACTTCGTCCCGAAAATAAAGGTAAAAACATTGTTGTTTTATTACCCGATACTGGCGAACGTTATCTCTCTACTTTGCTTTATGCATTTGACGAATACCCACTTTAATTTACAATTATAAAAATATGGCATCAAAAGATTTAAATTTCAAAGTTAACGGTAAAAATATCGGATTAACTAAATACCAAGGCTTTGCCCGTAATTTCGAACTGATAGTAGACGAGCCCGAAATGCTGGGTGGCGAAGATTCTGCTGCTAATCCTGTTGAATATCTCTTAGCCGGCTATGCTGGTTGTTTGAATGTAGTTTTTGGTATTGTAGCTAAGGAATTAAATATTGAAATAAAAAAATTAGAAATAAATATCGACGGAGATATAAATCCGGCAAAATTTTTAGGATTTTCGGATGAAGAACGTGCTGGTTTTAAATCGCTTAATGTCGACATTAAATTAGAAACGAATGTCGATAAAGAAAAAGAAGCATTGTTGATTGAAAAAGTTAAAAGCCGTTGTCCTATTAACGACAATTTATCAAATCCAACTCCAATAAATTATAAGTACAATTAAAAAATATACAAGATATGTCTAATCAATTAAAATTTGAAACTTTACAAGTACATGCCGGACAGGTAGTCGACGGAACAACAAAAGCACGTGCAGTGCCTATCTATCAAACAAGTTCGTATGTTTTCGACGATGCAGCCGATGGTGCTGATCTTTTTGCACTTCGCAAATTTGGAAACATTTACACCCGCTTAATGAATCCTACAACCGATGTTTTCGAAAAACGAATTGCTGCTCTCGAAGGCGGGGTAACTGCCTTAGCAACTTCGTCGGGACAATCGGCTCAGTTTTTGGCTATCAACAATATAGTGCAAGCCGGCGATAATTTCGTTTCTACTTCGCACTTATATGGCGGAACGTATAATCAGTTTAAAAACCAATTTAAACGCCTGGGTGTGGATGTAAAATTCACAGTGGACGATAAGCCCGAAACTTTTGAAGCATTGATCGACGATAATACAAAAGCCATTTATTTGGAAACTATCGGAAATCCCGATTTGAACATTCCTGATTTTGAAGCTATTGCAGCTGTTGCCAACAAATATGGTATTCCGCTTATAGTGGATAATACGTTTGGTGCTGGTGGGGCAATATTCCGTCCTATTGAGCATGGAGCAAGCGTAGTGGTTGAATCGGCTACCAAATGGATAGGCGGTCATGGAACTTCATTGGGTGGTGTAATTGTTGATAGCGGTAAATTTAACTGGGGCAACGGAAAATTCCCTGCATTTACCGAACCTTCGGATAGTTATCATGGCTTGGTTTTCTGGGATGTATTTGGAACTGACGGACCATTCGGAAACATTGCATTCAACATTCGTGCTCGTGTAGAAGGACTTCGCGATTGGGGAAATGCCATTAGTCCTTTTAACTCATTCCTATTGCTTCAAGGCTTGGAAACACTTTCATTACGCGTTGAACGTCATGTACAAAATGCATTAGAACTAGCTACTTGGCTCGAAAATCATCCAGCAGTGGAATATGTAAACTATCCGGGTTTGAAAAGTAGTCCGTATCACGCGTTGGCTAATAAATATTTGAAACGTGGATTTGGTGGTGTACTTTCGTTCAAACTCAAAGGCGATGCTGCTAAAGCAGACAAATTAATTGATAGTTTGAAACTTATCAGCCATTTAGCCAATGTAGGCGATGCAAAATCCTTGATTATTCACCCAGCAGCTACTACACATGAGCAATTGTCGCCCGAAGATAAAATTTCGGCTGGTGTATTCCCCGGATTATTGCGTATTTCAGTTGGTATTGAGCATATTGCCGATATTAAAGCCGATCTGGAACAAGGTTTTGAATCCATAAAATAAAATTAGTAGGAGCTTAATTGCTTGTAAAAAAACAGTTAAACCAATCGTAATTAAAATTCTTTTATATCCCATCCTGATTTTGTCGGGTTGGGATATTTTAGTATATCACACACATTTATTCATAGTTATAAGTATAATTTCAAAACATCGTATACATTAATTTTGTAAATTTGTACCCAAAATAAGTCTAATATAACATGAAGACAATTACTATCGATAGTATAACAGAACTAGAAGAAATCATTCTTACATGCAAACACTGTGTTTTAAGTACCGTTGCTCCTGACGGTTCGCCTTACAGCGTACCCATGAATTTTGCTTATACCGACGGAAAAATTATACTGCACTCCGCTCCTACTGGCACACATCTTACTAACATTCAACATAATAATACTGTTTGTGTGGTATTTTGTACCGATGGCCATTTGGTATATCAACACAAGGAAGTGGCCTGCAGTTATCGTATGCGAGCCAAAAGTGTAATTTGCAAAGGAAAAGTTCGTTTTATCGAAAGTGACGAAGAGAAAACCCAAGTAATGAATAAATTTATGGGGCATTATACCTCCAATCATTTTAGCTATTCAAAACCCGCCATCCACAATGTAAAAGTCTGGATAGTAGAAGTCTCAGAAATGACAGGCAAAGCCTTTGCTGTACCGCATAAATAAGAAAAAGGAAATTTAAAACTATTTTAATATGTGAAAATTTCTTTGTAGTTTTGGGGTTTGAAAAAACAAGTTACTATGAACATTGGCCAAATCAACACAAATCTCGAAAATCTTATCTTAAATTTCAATCCCGAAACGTTTATTTACGACCTGCTGTTGGCTTATGGAACACCCAAAGCCACCATTGCTCGGGCACAACTGAGCGATAAAAATTTGTTCGACGAATTTGGAAGCGATATGATTATTCGCAAAAAAGTATTTTACCGTGCTGTAGAGCCAACGGTCTTACAATCAACCTTTACCGAACTGCGCACAAGCGACAAAGTGCGCCGACAGGAACCACGCTTTATCATTGTTACCGATTTTGAATCGCTACTTGCTGTGGATACCAAAACCACCGAAGTGCTGGATATTCCGCTTGTGGATGTAAATCGCCATTTCGATTTCTTTTTGCCCTGGGCGGGAATGGAAAAACATAAAATTGCCCAAGAGCAGGAAGCCGACCTCAAAGCGGCCGACCGCATGGCAAAGCTCTACGACGAAATTTGCAAAACCAACCCTACCGAAACACCCGAACAGGTTCACAACCTCAATGTGTTTCTGTCGCGCTTGCTGTTTTGCTTTTTTGCCGAAGATACCGATATTTTCGAGAAAAACCTTTTTAC
>JBMOHZ010000231.1:0-4511 GCA_049317585.1 Paludibacter sp. | reverse complement strand
AACCCTAACTGATTGAAAATCAATTAGGGTTTCGCCTTTAAAGTACCCAGAGCCGGGATCGAACCGGCATGGAAGTGAATCCACTGGTGTTTGAGACCAGCGCGTCTACCAATTCCGCCATCTGGGCGTTTGTGTTACAAAAGTAGGCTTTTTATTTTAAACTGGCAAATGTGAATCTTATTTTTTTGTATTTGTAAACGTCTAAGTTTACTTTGTGTTTGACTATCAGATAGATATAAATTATTTTTGAAGTTTTAATGCTTTATGTTTTTTTGCTTTTATGCAAACTATTGTAGTCGATATAGTACAACAATTTAACCGACAAACTATTTGATTGATTCAACCAAGTATCGCTTAAGTTTTTAAAATAATCATTCACAACTATATTATCTTCAGCAAATGCGGCATTTTTCCATAGCACAACCATTTCGGAGCCTGGAGCAAAATTCCATCGCATCATCATGTCGAGCGTAAAGCTGTTATAGTTTTGATTCAAATTTTGATTAAAACCAGGGTGTGGCAATAAGCTTCCATCGTTTTGCAATAGGTAGTAGCTCTTGTTTGCTGCACCAGACCAATAATGACGCGCTCTGAGGCTCAAACTTGCTTTATTGCTTAATACGTATGAAGTGGAGAGCACGTTTTCGAACGAATTGACATTGCGACGAGCAAAAACTATGTCGTTATTCCTTTTGGTTACAAAACCTTCGCCATTGTAGGTGTTTTCCATCATCATCTCATATTCTATTTCGAAGCGCTGTCCTATTCGCCAAGTAGTTTCGAGGCTTAACTCATTCAAGTACTGTTCGGAGCTTGGTTGCTGGGCATATCCATAATGAATGTCTACATTAATTGGCTTACGGCTATCGGAACTTGCATTGAAATTGAGCATATAAAACGGTGCAATTTTAAAGTATCGGCCTTTAACTCGTGGTTCAAAATAATCGTACCTCAAGGAGTTGAAAAACCCATTAAAATTAAACTGGTAATTGTTTTTAAAAGTCATAGACGTATTAAAGCCCAAAGTATTATCGTAAAACACATTAGGCGAATACATTCTTTTGTATTCGCTCCACACATAGCTATTAATATCTCTGAAAATTGAAAATGGTTCGATAATGTGGTGAGCCACCCAAGCTTCGGTTGTAATCTGATTGTTGCGTTGTAAATATCCTAAATCGTTGGGGTTATAGGTATCTGATTTCACATCTTGTTCAATGCCATACTGAATTATACCTTTGGTTCGTTTTACACCCAAATTAGCAGCATAACCGGTTTCGTAATTGGACTCTCCACGCGAACTGAGTGCAGCTTTTCCCTCTAATACGTAGGATTTTGCATTGTTGTGTAGTTGGAATTCGGTAGCAGTTACATTGGCTCTAAACGGATTGCCAATCATGGAAACATTGGAGTTTATTAAGCTTATAAACGAATTGTTTTTGAGCGATTTATCAACCACCGATACATTGTAATTGGTAAATGGTTGCACGGTTACATTGCGGCTGTTATGTGTAGTGGTGTCGGTTACTTGAGCAAATGAACTTAGCGACATGGCATTTAAAACACCAATTCCCCAACCATTATGTGTGCGTCCCGAAACTTTAGTAGCATTTACAAGCTGTGTTTCGCTTGGGTTGGCATCAACAATCTCATTGGGTTGCAGGGAATTGTAAGGCGAGAATTTGGGCGATGCACCAATGCGTCGTGAGTAAAAAATATTAGCACGGTTAAAAAGCTCTGTTCCTTCATTGAAGAACTGCCGTTTTTCGCTGTAATACAATTCGTAGGGCGATAAATTGAGTTGTTTGTCGTCGGATTGTATTTGTCCAAAATCGGGAATGAGCATCATGTCGAGCGTAAAACTCTCATTAATACCATATTTAAGGTCGAGTCCGCCTTTGTAAAGAAAATTGGCTTTGTTTCCCTTTTGTGTTTCGAGGTATGTAGCCAAATACGGACTAAATGACAAGCGAACAGGTGGTTTTACATCCGTAATGCCCGTAAGTTCGCCCTCTTGATGCAAAAATCCGTCAACAGTTCTATTTACAAAATTCCAAGAGTTATTAGAGTTATAGCGGCGAATATTCCGAAATACATTGAGTCCCCATTTCTGAACGTTCGTATCCGAAAATCGTAATTCGGAGAAAGGAATTCGCATTTCTACCACCCAACCTTTATCGGTAACACGTGTTTTACTTTCCCACACGGCATCCCAGCTAGGGTCTTCGGCATCTCCATCGCTTTTTACAGCTTTTATATCCACTTGTACGCCAGCTGGAGTAATAAAAAACCCAAAAGCCAACTGTCCTTGATTATAGGGATCGAAATATATGCCAACATAATCGGACATACCTATTTCGTCGCGCTGAGTGAGGTAATTGAATATGCTATCAGGAGCACTATCGTAGAGCATAGCGCCAACATATATAGCTGATTGATCGTAAAAAATGGAAACTTCGGATGGTTGAAACGAAGGTTTGCCATTATAGGGTTGCAATTGTACAAAATCTTTTGCCGGAGTTGCTGAGCTATAAACCGATTCGTTCAAAACACCATCAATAACCAATGGAGAAGTGATGCGTATGGCTTCGACCGATTTTTTAGGTTGCGAAAATAGCAACGTACAACTAAGAGTAAATAAAACTACTACAACAGTTCTTTTAAAACAAAAAATCATTTTCCTTCGCCCGTAAGTGTTATTACTTTAGCTGGATTGAGTCCTCCACCCGAAATGGTTAAAGTAGCAGTATGCGAGCCCACAACAGTAGGTTGATAACTTACCGTAATGTTTTTACCAGCCAGCGCATTTGAATTATCTTTGGTAATACTCGCCACAGAAGCTTTAAACATGGCAGCATCCGGTCCGGTAATTACAACTGTCAGATTTCCAATTAAATCAGTGGTTTTTATATTAATGATTTTTGTTTTTACAAGTGTAATATTGGTAGCTGTAAATGTTAATGCATTTTCGACGCGTCCTACAATAATTGTTTTTGCGTTGGGGTCAATTGGAGCTATACCAGTTCCGGTAGCCGTTATTGATTTGGTAACTGCCAACGCACTTTGCATTAACAAATTAACTGAGAATGTACCTGCAGAGCTTGGATTAAAACGAATTTGCACCACAGCACTGGCGTTTGTGCCCGAAAGTGGAATGCTTACTGTTTTGCCCCAATTTGTTTCGGTGCTTAACTTAATATCGAAGTGAAGTTGATCCGAAAGCGTAAGACTAATATTTTCGGTAAGCATTGTACCCGATACGGTGATTGACTGTACTGACGAAGGCGTGCCAACAAAAGTGCTGAAATCGGATAAAGTGCCTGAGGTATTAATGGTTGGACCAGCTTTTCCGCCCATAAGTTTAAACGATACATCGTTAGCAGTTTTGGTAATAGCCGTAATTTCGCGACCAATATTAGTGCCACTCCATGTAGTCGGTGTAAAGTTTCCGGTGGTAAATGCAGCCCCAGGAGTAGTTGTACTACCACTTAATGGTTGTAAATAAACCCGCATGTGACTCGATGCAGTTTGATTGGTTCCCGTGTAATTATTAGGACTATTGTCATTCCAAGCAGTAGCGTCGTAATCAATATGCCAAATAAGCATTCCTTCGCCTGGCAAATAAGTATCCCAACTTGTTTTCTGACGGTATTCAACCATAAAAAACTCTTTTGGAGTAGGGCTGCCGCCATTCAAATTGTGTGTAGTAGCCGAAAGCAAATAAGCTTGTTGGTCTGTAGTTGCAGGTGCAGTTACTCCCTGATACATGGGCAGCAACGTGTAATCATTGGCTGTATTAATTTGTTGTGGAGTAAGCCAACCCAGGAAAAACCGATCGTATCCGGAGTAGTTTGGTGGAGTGCGTCCATTATTATTATATGCTCCACTATCCATTATAGTCCAGTCGTTTAATGTGTTTTTGTCGGCAGCGGTATGGTAATAGTCGGGTAAGCCAAGTACGTGTCCAAACTCATGACAAAATGTACCAATTCCACACATGTTTGAGCCCGATGAGCTATTCAATTCCGAAGTACAAGCATAGTCATAAACAGATTTTCCATCAAATTTAGTACTGTAATCAGCAAGCGACCATCTGTGAGGCCAAACGGTATTGGTTGGTCCACCTTCGGCTTCGTTGTAACCAGCATAATACACAAATACATTGTCGAGAATGCCGTCATTATCTGTATCGTATTGCGTAAAATCCAAACCGGCCGTATTGGCCAACGTACAAGCATCAATTATCATTTGCTGTGGGTTGGAGTCGTCGCCATTGGAATCGTTTTTACCATAAAATGCCATATTATTAGGCAATGTGTAAGGACCAACTACATCAAAAGTGGGAATAAATTTTCCCAACGAGGCCGACATAAAATAGTCGCGAGCAGAACCAGTTCCACCATTGCCACTGTAACCAACTTGGTTAAGTAAGTTGGTGTAAGATACCTGAGGTGTAGGCACTACATAACTTTTGTCGGAAAAGTTTACTAATATAACCAATGATTTTGGAG
>JBMOHZ010000230.1:0-4532 GCA_049317585.1 Paludibacter sp. | reverse complement strand
ATAAAGTAAGATTGTTAATGACAAAAGCAAATTATCCTGTACAAAAATTTCAGGACATAGATACTCCGTTTTATTATTACGATTTGGATTTGTTGCGTGCAACACTTGCCGAAATTAAAGCACAAAGTGCCAAATCGAATTTTGATGTGCATTATGCCATGAAAGCCAATGTGAGCCCTAGTGTGTTGGCATGCATTAAAGAGGCTGGCTTAGGTGCCGACTGTGTAAGTGGTGGCGAAGTGCAAGCTGCACTCGATGCGGGAATTCCTGCTTCGAAAGTGGTTTTTGCTGGCGTTGGAAAAGCCGATTGGGAAATTAATCTTGGTTTAGATAATGATATTTTCTGCTTTAATGTGGAGTCAATTCCTGAACTTGAAATAATTAACGAACTGGCTATTGCCAAAGGCAAAACAACACAAGTTGCACTGCGTATAAACCCCAATGTAAGTGCTCATACGCACCATTATATCACTACCGGACTTAGCGAAAATAAGTTTGGTATTAATATGTCCGATCTGGATAAAGTAACTGATTTAGTCCTTACATTATCAAATATCAAATTGATTGGAATTCACTTTCATATTGGTTCGCAAATAACCGATATGAGTTCGTTTCAGGCATTGAGTGTACGTATTAACGAAATTCAGGAGCATTTCGAAAATCGCAATGTTCGTCTCGAAGTGATAAATGTAGGTGGCGGTTTAGGCATAAACTACGAACACCCAAATCATTTTCCTATTCCTGAATTTGATGCTTATTTCAAAATTTTCAGAGAACATTTGGAACTTCGCTCGCATCAAACTTTGCATTTTGAGTTAGGACGTGCAGTGGTAGCTCAGTGTGGCAGTTTAATATCCAGGGTGTTGTATATCAAAGAGGGGACTTCAAAAAAATTCGCAATTTTGGATGCTGGTTTTACCGAATTGATTCGTCCGGCGCTGTATCAGGCATATCACCGCATCGAAAATCTAAGTTCGAACCTGGCTGAGGAAGTTTACGATGTGGTTGGTCCAATTTGCGAATCGTCCGATTCGTTTGCCAAAGATTACAGCATGAATGCTACCAAACGCGGCGATATTATTGCGCTTCGCTCAGCAGGTGCTTATGGCGAAATTATGGCTTCGCAGTACAATTTACGCAAATTACCAAAAGCATATACTTCCGACGAATTAAAATAAATAAAAATTAAAATATAATGAAACAAGGAAATCCCGCAGTAGTTGGTCTGGCAGGTTTTGGTATGACCACTTTTTTACTTCAGTTACACAATCTTGGTCTTATAGGTTGGGGGCCAGTGCTTGGCATGGGTATTATTTTTGGAGGGTTGGCTCAGTTAATTGCTGGCTTTCAGGAACAAAAAATGGGCAATAATTTTGGATACAGCGCCTTTGTATCGTATGGTTCGTTTTGGATTGGATTAGCTATTATCAAATTGTGCAATCATTTCGAAGTTTATCCGTCGAGCGGAACTGATGTTGGTTATTACCTAATAGGTTGGACACTTTATACTGCCATAATGTTTGTGGCTTCGTTTCGTGTTCATACTGCCATGACAGTTACATTTGGATTGCTTTTGATTGGTTTTATTTTGCTTGATTTAGAGCATTTTGGATTTGAATTTTTAAAACCGATTGCGGCTATTGAACTTATTATGTGTGCTTTTGCAGCTTGGTATATGATGGCAGGTATTATTATCAACGATTTAGCCGGAAAAACAGTTTTACCAATGGGTAAAAAACTGGTAAATTAAATGGATTGATATTTAGTAAAATATTTTATAATTAAAATGGTCGATATTAAATTATTGGCCATTTTTTTTATACCTTTGTGACTCGAAAAAACTAAAAAATACTAGATATACAATGAGACTAATTATTCAACCTGATTATCAAAATGTTTCGGTATGGGCAGCCAATTATGTAGCAGCTCAGATTAATCGTGCAAATCCAACTCAAGCCAAACCTTATGTGCTCGGATTGCCCACAGGTTCATCGCCACTTGGTATGTATAATCATTTAATTGCACTATGTAAGCAAGGAAAAGTGTCGTTTCAGCATGTTATAACATTTAATATGGACGAGTATGTTGGATTGCCTAAAAACCACGAACAAAGTTATTACACGTTTATGTGGTCAAATTTTTTCAGTCATATTGATATACAGGAATCGAATGTAAATATATTGGATGGCAACAATCCGGATATGCAAGCCGAATGCCAGGCCTATGAAGATAAAATTAAAGCTGTAGGTGGTATCGATTTGTTTGTAGGCGGAATTGGACCTGATGGTCATATTGCATTCAATGAGCCAGCATCGTCGTTAGCTTCGCGCACTCGCGATAAAGAACTTACTACGGATACGATTATAGCCAATTCACGCTTTTTTAACAACGATGTAAATCAGGTACCAAAACTTGCACTGACAGTGGGCGTAGGCACTGTGCTCGACTCGCGTGAGGTGTTGATTATTGTAAACGGTCATAATAAAGCGCGCGCGCTACGTCATGCAGTGGAAGAGCCAATCAATCATATGTGGACCATAAGTGCACTACAGTTGCATCCGAAAGGTATGATTGTATGCGATGATAACGCCTGTGCTGAGTTACGTGTGGGTACTTATCGCTACTTTTCGGATATTGAAAAAGATAATCTGGATGCTTCGAAATTGCTCAAATAGTATTTAAATCACTCTAATAACAGTCATTTTTTTGAAAAAACTACTATCTATATTCATTTTCATATTGAGTTGTTTCCATTTGTATTCGGAGCAGCCTGTTGTTAATCAGTTTGTTAAAAACTGGCGAATTACTGATATGTTTGGAACTGTTGATTCGTTAAAGTCTGATACCTTGCATTTAAACTACCACGAACTGAATTTGATTGATAGTTATAGTATAGCAAACTCATACAATGGAAATTTAGGCTCACCCTTGCAATCGAAAATTTATTCGGACCGAAAGGAGAATGCTGACTTTATGTTTGCAAATGCCTATATGCCTTATATGCAGACAATTAACAATGCACGATTTTATACTACCAAAACACCATTTAGCACGCTTAAATACCTTACGGGTGGTAGTAATTACCGCGAATCGGACCAGGTAGGCTTTTTGTTTACAGCCAATGCGAACAAAAATCTAAATATCGGCACTACCATCGATTATATATATGCGCGTGGCGAATACCTCAAACAAAGTGCAAAGCGTTTTGCAGGAACCTTATTTGGCACCTATAAAGGTAAAAGATATGCAGCAACCGGAAATTTAAGTATGAATAGTATTAGTAATTTCGAAAATGGTGGAATTGCCGAAACTTCGTATATTACAAACCCGGCTTATGGTTACGAAAAACCCGAAAATATTCCCGTACGTATGGGTGTAGATGCTCAATCTTCATTCAAACATTTCCAGTTTTTTTACAATCATCAATACAGTCTGGGCTTTGAGCGTGAACTTAAAAAGGTAAAAGACAGTGTTATAACTGAGTTTGTGCCCGTTACACGTTTTATTCATACAATAAGTATTGATCAAATGAGTAAGCGCTATTATGAAAAAACACTCGAAAGCAAATTTTATAAAAACACTTTTGGTACCATTACCAACGATACAGCTTCGCTTCGTAGGGTGAGCAATCGATTTGCAATAAACTTGGCAGAAGAGTTTAATAAATGGATGCATTTTGGATTAACAGCTTATTTGCATAACGATATTGACAGATATACTTTTATTCAAAATAAAGTATTGATTGATAGCGTATTGTCCGACACAAAAGTAGGAGGGATGCTGTCCAAAGAATTGGGTAAAAAGCTTACGTATCGTTTTGGTGGTGAAATATCGTTGATAGGTTACAAAGCTGGTGATGTGTATCTTTCGGGCGAAGTGGGTACAAGTTTCAAACTTTGGAAAGATACTATAGCGTTAAAAGCCAATGTTTTTACATCGACCAAAGAGCCTGATTTTTACCAAAGACACTACGAATCGAACCACTTTAAATGGGATAATAATTTTGATAAAGTATTTAAAACGCATATTGGTGGAACTTTTGCAATACCTACAAAGTCACTTTTGTTTGAAATTGCGATTGAAAACATATCAAAACAAATTTATTTTGATACCGTGGCTATGCCTATTCAATACAATGGTAGTATTCAGCTTATTACTGCTCAATTGAAAAAAGACATTCATTTCGGAAAATTTGGTTTGGACAATACTATTATATATCAAGAAACAACCAATGATAAAGTAATGCCATTGCCTCGACTTTCACTTTTTCATAATTTGTATTTTCAGGATAAATGGTTTGATGTTTTAAATTTACAAGTAGGTGTTACTGCACGGTATCATACATCGTATTATGCACCTTCGTATATGCCTGCTATTGGTCAGTTTTACAATCAGCGCGAAATGAAAATAGGAAATTACCCGGTTATAAGTGCTTATGGATCAATTCATTTAAAACGAACACGTTTTTTTGTTGAATATTTTCATTTAAATCAAAAATTTATGAAAGGAGTTTATTATTCTATGCCATATTA
>JBMOHZ010000229.1:0-4533 GCA_049317585.1 Paludibacter sp. | reverse complement strand
GCATCAATTACTGGTTGTGGCGTATAAGCCTTTTGCTTAAATGGTAAAAGTTGTACCCGAATTTCTTCCCAATTATTCAGTTGATCTTTGGTAATAGAGCAAAGTTCTTCCTGCGTATTTGGTTCTAGCTCTCCATTAGCCACCGTTTTCCAGTTGCCTTCGTTGCAAATTATCAGGTTGTAATACAAAAAATAATTGCTGTCGTTTACCAAATAACAATCGTAAGGTGTGGTTTGCAGTTGCTTAATTTCAACAGGAAAAAATGCTAGGACAGCGCGGAGCGTGTCGCCGTCTTTCGTTTCTATTACCTCAGCCCGACCCTCTCCTTGAGGAGAGGGAGAAGTCTGTTTTGAATCAGTATTTGGTTGCGAGTTAAGCGTTTGATGGTTTGAGGTTTGAGGATTTGAAACTACTTCTTTACGTGGAAAGTTGGTTTCTTTGCTTACAGCACCAATAACTACCACATCGCGCATCTGTGTTGGTATTTCGAAACCATCCTGATCTTCCACATACACTATATTATTTTTATCGTCGATGCGTGTAATTGTTCCACCACCCACTGCATTCAAAAATCGTACTGTATCGCCTTGCTTCATTGTTTGTTGTTTTGTACAAAAATACAACAAATTTTCATATTTGTTTGAGCATTTGTATCTTCATTTAATTTATAACTCATATAATGCTCATATAAATCGAAAATTCCATATCATTCTCACAAAATAGTATAATTGCTACTGTTTTTTCTATATACCTTTGTCGTCGGAAATATACTACGAAAAAGTAATTATGGAAATTCATAATTTATCGCTGCTGAAGTGGGAGTTGGTGGGGACAAAACCTCACTACTGGCGCCTTTGGGAACAGATGGACGAAATGCGCATCAAACATCCCGAAAACGCTCCCGTAACTGCTCGTGTACCGGGTTCGGTACAGCAGTCGTTGCTCGACAAGGGTATAATTCCCGACTGGAATATGGGGACAAATTACCGCGATATTGAATGGGTTGAAAACCGTCACTGGATTTATTTTACAGACATTCCCGATAATTTTTTTGACACAAACAGAAAAGCAGTACTCAGTTGCAATGGTCTCGATGGAGATGGCGAAGTGTGGCTGAATGGCCAAAAAGTTGGCGAGTTTAACAACACGCATCTCGATTATCGTTTTGATGTGTCATCTTTCCTGAAAACGTCCGAAAATCGGTTAGCACTCATTTTTTTCTGTCCCGAACGCTATCAGGGTCAGGTATACTGGACTTCGAAAACCCGCCTCAACAAACCGCGCTTTTATTATAATTGGGACTGGTGTCCGCGCATTATTCAAACAGGGATTTGGGATGCTATTTGCATTGAAATAATGGAAGAAGTTGCCATTGAACAACTTTACAGCTACACCGATGTTGATATTGAGACTAAAAACGGAAAGCTACAGTTAAAAGCTGCTTTTTCAGCCGAAATTACAAACGAGATAATAAAAATTTGTTTGAAAGATATAGACGATGTTTGTATTTTTAATAAAACATTTCCTGCCGAAAATTTTTGCGAAAGTGTTGATATTGATTTGCCGCAAACTTACAAATCAAACTTCATGAAGTTTTAAGTAAAGAACGCAAAATCCCTTTTAAAAAGAAATTAGGTTAGTTTAAATACATTGGTTTTTGAAGTTGAGTTTTCACTCTCTCTGAGTTTTATAGAAGACTTAGAGCGGGTGATTATTTTTTATATTTATTTTCAAAAATTATTAGGCATTTATATTGTTGATAGATAGCAATATAAATGCATTTTTGTGTTTCCGTGTGCGCACACAGTGTGGAATTTTGTATTGATAATTCAAAATTGTTTGTATCTTTGCATTCAATTACTGTGTGCGTACACGGTAAATTGAAATAAACACATGAAAAACGACAATTCCAACTTACGTATAAAAGATATTGCTCGCATGGCGGGTGTGTCTGAAGGTACTGTCGACCGTGTTTTGCACAAACGTGGCGATGTGTCCATTAAAAGTTTGGAAGCCGTAACAAAGGTGCTCGATGAATTTAATTACACACCCAATATTCTGGCTCGATCGTTAGCATCCAAAAAAATATTCCGTTTCATTTATCTCATTCCACAGAATCAACCTGGCGATTATTGGTCGACAGTTGAAAAAGGATTCGAAATGGCAATGCCCGAATTTGCAGGCTATAATGTATCGTTTGAGAAAGCTTGTTTTAATCAGTTCGATGTTAAGTCGTTTAATGAAGTGGCGACTAAACTGCTTCAAAACTTGCCAGATGCCGTTTTTATAGCACCTATATTTAAGGAAGAAACGCTTCAGCTAACCAATAACTTAAGTGAAGTTGGGGTGCAATTTTCGTTTATCGATTCCATGATTGAAGAAGCTGATTTTTTGACTTATTACGGACAAAATTCAACGTTGAGCGGTTATATTGCTGCTAAGTTTTTAGTGGAACAATTAAATCCGAACGATTCAATTCTTGTTATTCGTACAAAGCGTAAAGGATCTGTATCCAATCAGACTAAAAATCGCTATGAGGGCTTTATGAATTATCTGAAGGAAAACAATATGGACTCCAAACTTCAGCTTATTGAAGCCGAATTGCTCAACGATAATGAAGTGGCTAATAAAGAATTATTGCGCAATTTATTGCTTCAAAACCCCAATTTACGTGCAGCCATCACTTTCAATTCAAAAGTGTATCGGCTGGCTACTAAATTCGAATCCTTAGGTATTCAAAACATACGATTAATAGGTTACGATTTACTCGACGAAAATGTGAACTATCTTAAAAAAGGAATTATTTCACTGTTGTTAGCCCAACGTCCTGAAAAACAAGCTTATCTGTCGGCAAAAGACATGTGTAAAAAATTGATTTTCAATCAGGAAGTCAATAAAATTAATTATATGCCCATCGATATTCTTATCAAAGAAAATATTGAAGCTTTTATGCATTTCTCCGAACTAAAATAAATAAAAAAATAAGTATATGAAATTAGGTAAATTCAGTTTAGGTGTAGGCGACCGCTTTTCGCATCAAGGCGAGGCGCAGCTACGTGGCATAATGAGAGCCAACAGTCAGGGGTTGGAAATTAATCCTGTATGGAACAAATCGAACCGTGAACACACGTATGTTCACTCACATCCGGCCGATACACGCAAAGAAGCAGATGCGGCAGTTGCGGCATTGGGTTATAAAGGGAAGTATTTTGTGGATGCCGACCATATTAATTTTAGCAATGTAGCTCCATTTGTAGCTCATTCCGATTTTTTCACCTTGGATGTGGCTTCGTTTATTGGTAAAGAAAGTAATCCTGCTGATATTCAGGCGTTCATATCGTCGTGTAGTAAATATGTTGGTAAACTTCAGATTCCTGGTTTCGACCATATTTTAGAAGTTACCCCTGAAATGTTGGAAAAAATTGCCAATAAATTTTTGGCAGCTACACAACAAGCAGCTGATATTTATAACTTTCTGAAAACAGAGAAAGGCGTTGGCAATTTCATTACCGAAGTGTCGATGGACGAAGTAGAAAGTCCGCAAACACCGCTCGAAATGCTTTTCATCCTTAAAATGTTGGCCGATAAAGGTGTACCTGCTCAAACCATTGCTCCAAAATTTACGGGACGATTTAATAAAGGTGTAGACTATAAAGGTGATTTGCAGCAATTTGCTAAGGAGTTTGAAGAAGATGTATTGGTGATTGATTTTGCTGTTAAAGAATTTGGTTTGCCGCAAGAATTAAAACTGAGTGTGCATTCAGGTAGCGATAAATTCTCCATTTATCCAATTATGTCCGATATTATTAAAAAATACGACAAAGGTTTACACGTAAAAACGGCCGGTACTACTTGGCTCGAAGAGGTAATTGGGCTGGCTGTGGCTGGTGGCGAAGCGCTCGATTTAGCCAAGCAAATTTATGCTAATTCCCTCAATCGTAGTGAAGAATTATGTGCGCCTTATGCCGATGTAATTGAAATTGATAATACGCAACTGCCAACTATTGAAGAGGTTAATGGGTGGTCGAGCGAAAAGTTTGCAAACACACTGCGTCATATTCCAGGACATGCTGATTATAATCCTAATTTCCGTCAGCTAATTCATGTGGCATACAAAGTAGCTTCCGAAATGGGTGAAACCTATACCGGAATGCTCGAAAAATATGCCGATATTATTGGCAATTGCGTGGAAGAAAATATATATGAAAGACATTTAAAACGCTTATTTAATTTATAAAAAATGAAGAACTTATTCGATGTAAAAGGTAAAGTGATTGTAATCACTGGTGGTGCCGGAATTCTTGGAAAAGGTATGGCAGAATATATGGCCGAGCAAGGTTGTAAAGTTGTAGTGTTAGACCGTGCCGATGCTGGCGTAGCGATGTGCGAAGAAATAAAAGCAAAAGGTGGCGAAGCATTGTATTTGAATACCAATGTGCTTGATAAAGCGGCTTTGGAGCAAAATGCAAAGGACATTGTGGCTACTTTTGGTCGTATTGATATTTTGGTAAATGCTGCTGGCGGCAATATGGC
>JBMOHZ010000228.1:0-4538 GCA_049317585.1 Paludibacter sp. | reverse complement strand
ACCGAAGGCACACTCACAATACCACCCGAGATAGTCCATTTATATACTTCCATTGTAGAAGCAGCACTATTGGCTGCATAAATTACAGCATCAGAGCTAACATTTCCCCACACGCCAAAAGCATCGAAACGCATGGTAGTGGCTAACGGGAACAGATTAGCTAAATTGGATTGATCTATTACCAATGTTCCATTACCAGTAGCCATGTCAATTTTATAAATCTGGTAACGTTGTGTGTTCGCAGTAATTAAATTTGCAATGAGCACATTCCCAGCATTATCAACCCGAATATCGTTGTGCATGTATGTTCCAGCAATATACGTACTATCTGCGGTATTTGCTACATTACGCCCCACATAAGTAAACATAGATGGATTAAGTGCAATAGCTGTTTCTTTAAGTCCTGTTTGTCCATTTACAACCACAATTTGCTTATTACCTCTATCCGCAAATAGCATTTTTCCGTTCCAAACAGCCATGCCACGTGCCATATTCGAAGCTGCCACCAACTCATTACCCAAGCTGTAATTAGATGTATATTTAGAGAATAACCATTTATTTGTTAATGTATAATTCAAAAAACGTGTAGGATACACTGCTGGTTCACTTATAACCACCGTAGAATTATACACATTACCTACAATAGATATTGATTTTGTAGCAGCGCCACTCGAGCTTATTGTTAGACTACCATTATAACCTCCCGCATTTAACCCTCCAATTAGGCGAATGTAAATACGCAAAGTTTGTCCGTTTACCGATGCTTGATCGAGCAATAATTGACCAGAGCCTGAAAACGAAATACCCGAGGAAGTTGAAACCTCGTAATTAGCAGGTGCAATTACAGTAACATAAGTTGTGAGATTTACACCAGTAATGTCGAACGATTTTTCGGTTGATGGACCGTTACCAACAATGTACTCAAATCCATTGAGTGTAGTAGGTGTAACTGTAATGCCTGTGGCTTCGGTAACAAATCCAGAGAGGTTAATTTCTTTGGTAGTAGCACCTGTAGTTTCGATAGTAGCTTTGGCAGTGTAAGTCCCTACTGCCAAGTCGCGTTTCATTCGTAAATAAATATTAGTGAGTGATACATTTCCATTTGTTGGAGCTATTGAAAGTGTACTTGCTCCAACAAAGGATGTGCCTGTCATAAACGAAACTTCGTAATTAGCAGGTGCCGTAATTTTAATATTGGAGGTTAATCCACTTCCATTAACAGTAAACGACTGAATGGCAGATGGGCCATTGCCATTGCTGTAAGTAAAATTGGTTAACGAAGTTTTTGAAACAGTAAGCACTACGGGAGCAGGCTGAATTAAGCCACTTAAAGCTATTAATTTGGTGGCAGCGCCAGTAGATGTAACGGAGATATTACCTGTATAATTACCTTGTGCTAAGCCCGATTTAATCCGAACAAACACACTCAAGTTGGTAACCTTACCACCTATCTGAGCAATATTTAAAGAGCTAGCTCCTACAAAATTAGCCCCTGAATTCATTGATATTTCGAAATTGGTTGGTGCTGAAACTATCAGATTACTGGTGAGCGAAGCACCATTTATCACAACGGACAATTGGTTAGAGGGTCCTGTGCCAGCGGTATAGCTAAATCCTACCAGCGAAGATAAAGAAGTGAAAATAGTAGGTCCACTTACAACAGTACCTGATAAGCTAACGCTGCGTGATGCTGCTCCCGCCGATGTGATTTGAATATTTCCTGTATACATATTATCTATCAAACCAGCTTTGAGGCGTACGTAAATTGGAGTAGAATTAACTTTGCCTGCAGTTTGTGTGAGTACAATAGGAGTAGTAGTAAAACCAGAAGTTGAAGCAAGTGAAATTTCGAAATTAGTAGGTGCTGCAATTGAAATGTTATTTGTCAATCGTGTAGCCGACACATTAAATGTTTTTGTAGCCGAAGGACCTACTCCACCCGTATAACTTAAATCGGCAAGTTCGGTTTCGGAACATATTATTTGATTGCCAAAAAAACCTGTAGGCAAACCATCTGTTGTTCCAACACGATAAGTAGCAGCTGTAGCAATTCCTGTAGCATTATCTAAAACAGGATTAGTTGTACGAACTGCTGTACTAAATGGATAAATTGTAGTGCGAGTTCCAGCAGCCGTATAGTATATACCACAATCAGCACCAATAGTAGTATTATAAAAATTTGAACTTGAAGTATTGTAACTATTTACAAAAAGACTATTTCGAATATACGAAGTGCTTTGAGTATTTGGTAAATAAAGTTCGCGTTGGTTAGAGTTTACAAATGTACAATGGTCAATTTGATAACTATTATACTCAGGATTTGTAGTTTCGATAAAACGGCAATTACTACCGTTGATACCCGGGCCTACAAACAAACAATTCCAAAAGATCATATTATCTGGATTATATGTAAGGGTTGAATTTGCAGACATTACGCTCTGAAAAATATTTCGGAATTCCGAATCGCGAATTGTAATATCACCACCTTGAGCCGTTGTAGCATTGGCTGGAGCACCACCGCCTTGATAACTAAAGACCCTTGTACTCATGTTTTTAAAAACGCAATTTTTAACATCCACATTTATTCCGTAGGCAAGGTTTGTAATGTTCTGTATAAAAAACCCATTTGCATAATAGCTCGATGTTGCATTAAATCCATCAAATTCGATGCCTTCAAACGACCATTTTTTTGTTGTCCACGATGCCGATGTACTGTTGTAGCGCATAAAAGCACCCGTAGTTCCCGAAAAGGTAACTATTGGGCGCACTGCCAGACTACTTTTAGCACGTATGGTAATGGCTTTTTCGACTGACACTGTTACTTGAGCTGTCCAAAAATAATTTCCGCCAGAAGTGGTGAGTTCAATAATATCACCATCGTTTAGGGAATTTACGAAAGTAAACAAATTATTGGGTGCTGATACTTGAATAGTAGCACTGTAACTAAGGATGGAAAAGCTACTAAGTGCAAGCAATAAAATTGCTTTTAATGAAGTTTTCATAAGCGCATTATTTGGAAGTTAACTAACCGAAAGACCTGATACTGTAACATGACGTGACCATACCTTCTAAAAAAACCGACATATTTAAGTACATTTCTATTCAACAAATTGAATATCAGCCGACAAATATAGTGTTTTTTTTGATTTAATGTTGCAATTTATGCATACTAATTTCGATAATTTGCATCATATTTTATTCAATTTAAAATAAAACAGCCATAAAAACGTTACATCACCACTTTATGTGACATTTGATCACTTAAAAGGTTTAATTTGAGAACAATAAAAGTTGAAATAAAATTAAATTATGTAAGTGTCAAGCTCGTAATGTAAAATTTTTCTGCAGCATTTTATCTATAGCAAAAAAATCAGTAACTTTGCAGTCCATTAAAAAGTAATAGTTAATGGATAGTTTACAATAAAAATTAAATAAACAAATAATAATGAGTGAGTTATTTAGCAGTTTACCTTACAAAGTAGCTGATATGTCGCAGGCCGATTTTGGTCGAAAAGAAATAGAATTAGCCGAAAAGAAATGCCCGGCTTAATGGCATTGCGCGCCAAATACGGAAAACTGAAACCACTTGCAGGTGCACGTATAATGGGCTCGTTACACATGACAATTCAAACAGCCGTTTTAATTGAGACATTGGTTGAATTGGGCGCTGATGTTCGTTGGTGTAGTTGTAATATTTATTCCACACAAGACCATGCTGCTGCTGCCATTGCCGCTTCGGGAGTTCCTGTTTTTGCTTGGAAAGGTGAAACATTGGAAGAATATTGGTGGTGTACACTTCAGGCCTTGACTTTTGAAGGTCATAATGGTCCAACCGTAATTGTAGATGATGGTGGCGATGCAACCATGATGATACACATTGGAGGTGCTGCTGAAAAAGATGCAAGTGTGCTCGATAAAGCTGCAGGTACTGACGATGAACGATTATTGTATGCTATTCTGAAAGATGTATTGAAAGAAGATAGCAGTATTTGGGGACGTATGATTCCAAGCATTAAAGGTGTATCCGAAGAAACAACTACAGGGGTTCACCGCTTATATCAAATGCTCGAAGAAGGCTCATTACTTTTCCCTGCCTTTAATGTAAACGACTCTGTTACAAAATCGAAATTTGATAATTTGTATGGTTGTCGCGAATCGCTTGCCGATGGAATTAAGCGTGCTACCGATGTTATGTTAGCAGGTAAAGTTGTTGTGGTATGTGGTTATGGCGATGTTGGTAAAGGTTGTGCTCGCTCCATGTTGGCTTATGGTGCTCGCGTAATTGTAACCGAAATTGACCCAATTTGCGCATTACAAGCCTCGATGGAAGGTTTTAGAGTTACAACGATCGAAGATGCTTTGGCCGAAGGTAATATTTATGTTACTACTACCGGAAACAAAGACATTATACGCATAGAGCATATCGAAAAAATGAAAGATGCTGCCATTATTTGCAATATTGGACATTTCGATAACGAAATTCAAGTAGAGAAACTAAAACAATTCCCAGGTATTGAATGTGTAAATATCAAACCACA
>JBMOHZ010000227.1:0-4547 GCA_049317585.1 Paludibacter sp. | reverse complement strand
CCTTCTTAGCACTTTCTCCCCTCCGGGGAGATGCCCGCAGGGCAGAGGGGTTTTTTTCTAATTCCGAAATCCTTCTTAGCACTTTCTCCCCTCCGGGGCGATTCCCGCATGGCAGATGGGTAAAGAAATTCTTCTCACTGAATTGAATATTTCCTAATTTAGCAAGGTGCGGAATTGGGTGATGGACCTGTTCTTCAAAATTTTAGACTATTACCTAACAATTCCTCTTAACGATATTTCTTATGAGTCGGTTACTCACAAAATCCCGCCTTGTTTAATTCATCCGTGTTTATCCGGAAAAGTATTCACAACCCATATACGGCAAGACATCTCAAATAAAAAGCCTTAATTTTGAGGATGGCTGGATCTGGATTAAGGAAGATGAAAATGGAAGAATGATAAGCCCTTATAAACTGCTCCCGCATTTATTCGATAACATCGACGAAGACCAAATTGATCAGTTTTTTATGACCGACCAACTTGCCGATGGCGGCGGCGCCATGACGGCTTACGCCAAAATGCAGTTTGCCCAGATCACCGAACTGGATCGTAAGAAAATTGCATCCGGCCTTTTACGCTACTGCGAACTCGATACCTAGGCTATGGTGATAATTTGGGAAACTGGAATAACTCCTTGAATACTCAAAACAACAAATAACTTAATTCAGTATTATTAACATCGGCTTAGTTTTTAACTTTAAAAAATAAGATTATGACAAATCAAGTTTCTTTAGATATTAAAAAATTAGATGATTCATTTAAGCTTTTAATTAATCATCCTTATACTGCTATGCAATTAGTAGATAAAGAAAAGTTTCATACAGGATTGTTTGGTTTTACCTGTAAAATCATTCCTGTCTTTCTTTACAAATTAATAGGCGTTGATCATTCGGGAAAAATAGAAACAATTTTTGAACAAGAATCAGTGGATCTTATTGTCAAAATTGGCAAGGAAATGATTGCTGTTTTTGAAATGAAACTAAAAACAACAGTTCATAATAAAAGCGGAACAACAATCAATCAATTGGAGGCGACAAGCGTTAAAATACAAAAAAAAGCTAAAGACAAAGTTACACCACTTTTCTTAGTTACCTTATTTGAAACAGATGAGGGAGAAAAATGGGGATGGAAAAATATTACATACAAAAAAATAGCTGACACGTTGTATGAAATTCTTGAAGTACCCCCAAGTAATATTGATAAAGATTACATTGCATTGATATCACTTTGGCATAAGTACCTGAACGCTCTAGTTGAGATTTCTACATATGTGTTTAATGCCGGAAATGAATCTATTGAGTTTGAAAATCTCGAGAACCCTCTCGAAAAAATTAAACTTAAAGGAATATTTGAAGATTATAGAGCCAACCGAGTTTTGAAACTTATACCTAATACAGAAGATAAAGAAACAAAAAAACATTATTTAAAAACAGATAATTCCCATGGACACGGATTACTAGATGTTGCATTATTAGACTATGAATATCGGTTTGGATTACAATGGCAAAGAAATGTATTGAAATTATTCGCCGAACTTATTAGCCCAGATAAAAACCAAGAAGATAGGGATCGTTTTCTAAAGAAGCTTGGAGGCTATTTAAAAAAAGAATATGATCAAAATATTAATGTAATTTTAAATCAGGAAAATAAGGAAGTTAAGTTCCGATCTATCACAATTAAGGGAAATTGGTCATTTTTTTCTAATCTTAATGGCAGTTCAAATGAACTTAAAAATATTTTGATTCATCTTAAAAAATTTGATCCAAAAAAATATTAATCCTTATTTCCATTTTCTTGTCATTTTCAGTAATTTTTTGAAGCTAATTTTTAGCTACGTCATATCTTGTCGTAGTCTCTCATTATCTTTGTATTTGAATTTAAAACATCCACGAAATACCTTACAGTTTTCGTATCTATATTAATATCCTTAGTATTCACATAAAAAAAATCTATGTCCGACCCCACTCAAAAAATTAAAATCGATTTTACCAAAGGGCTTACCTTTCAACTACAAAAAGAGCGAGTGCTTATCCCAAAAAATGACCGGCTTATTCCTTCCTTCATTTACAGTCAGTCAAAAACCCAAAAAAGCTATAAAGCAATTTTATCCTCACTTCCAAAATGGAATGGAGCTGTTGTTATCTATGGCCAGCTCGGCGATACATACACACTCATCGATGTTACCCGTTCGCAATACAATTTACAGGATAAATTCGCAGCCACCCTCAAAAGATCAGCTTCCGGCGAGTTAATAAATCGTTTTTCGTGGATGGAGGAACTGCTTTTATCAAACCAATATAAACACTTGCGTATTTTCACTACAACTTATATCAGCCCTGTTTAACCTCTCTTCGGGGAGATGTATGCTTCTTCTTTTAGGCTGGATCAAAAGCTCGGTCCTGATAAGGATGAAGCATACAATTTAAAAGAAATATTGCTTGATCAGGATGATTATTCAGATAAATGACCTGCCTTTTTTTTCGAACTCGCTGGAGTTCAAAATTTACCCGCACTGCCGGTATCTTTCTTACAAGTAATATTATCTGAAAATAGAGGTCATCATCTCCGATTTTTTCTTTTTCATTTTATCGCTTACAATTTTAAAAGCAACGCTTTTCAGATCAAACTGAACCCATAGTATCCTTGAACCAAGCACGTAAAGTATAGTTCCCGCTAAAATATACCACGGGTTGATCTGTTGTAAATAAAAGAACACAATCAATACAGGGATTAGAAATTGCGAAAACACGACCAGCATTTTTAAAAAAGCATAAATCGCAGACAGCGCTCTGTATTTGTTAATAAGCATATCATAATCAGACATATAATATATTTTAAAAAGATTCTTTTATGTAAAGTATTTAATCAAATATAGTCATAATTATTGACAATAAAAAATTTCCCGGTAATTATTTCCTGCAAAATAAAGCAAATTACGCTTGAATGATTTCAATAAGCTATAGTTAACCCGGGCTCTGTATTTATGAAAGTAACAGCTGGAAAAGTACCGGGAAATTCCGGCAATTAAATCTTTTATTACTATCAGGTTACAATACCAGCGTGCTTGTAATTTATAAAATAGTAACTTTATTTACCATTACTGATACACATATTTAAAATAAAACCTATGCTTCCTGGCCCTGTTTTGATTTACAAATGTCCAAATTGTGACAACCTCCTGCGGAATTACAGTTTACTCAGTGGTAACACGTTTGGCACTAAATTTTTTTCTGATGCTAAAAGGATTTCCCCCATGTTGCCCGAATTTCCTGATCTTACGATATGCAAAAAATGCGGCCATATTTTTTGGTTAAGCAAAACAAAGGAAATTGGAACGTATAGTAGGGGAGAAGAGCATGATTTGCTTTGGGAAAATGCCGATAATGCTTCATTTCTATCGATTGATGAGTATTTCATGGCATTGAAAATGAATGTTCCAAAGCGAAAACAAAAAGAGTTTTTTATCAGGCAAAGGATCTGGTGGGCCTTTAACGACAGGGTTCGCAACCGTAAGCCCCTTTTCAATTCTGAAGAAGACAAATCCAGATGGGAAAGTAATATTGCAGCTTTTATTAAAATTCTTGATCCGGAGGATGTCAATCAGTTAATACTGATTGCAGAATTAAACAGAAACCTGGGCAATTTTGATATATGTTTAACCATAATCGAAAGCCTTACTATACCTGATATCGACTGGCTAAAAGATGCATTTATCAAAAAATGCTCCGCTAAAAACCAACTCGTATTCCAGTTCAGCTAATTGCAACTGTTCAAGCGCTCCTTTCATTATTTGTGCATATTCGTGTCCCATTCGTGCCATTCGTGGATAAAAACCCTTCTCCCACCCCCAGCCCGCGCTGGATGCCTCCAGTGCCGCATTTTTTGTCACGGTAATTGCAAAAAAGCAATTACACCATGGCGCGCCAAAAAATGCGTCCCTTCCGCCACCGGGAGCTACTTTACATAACAGGCTCTTATGGTCTTGGTAGAAAGCCCATAAGCCTGTTATGTATTCGCTTCGCAAGTAGCCACGGGCTGCGCCGCGCTCTCCTGCCCACTCCCCCCGCTTACCTGCAGCTGCAAGCCATGCGCTCTACTCGTCCCTCGTAAGCGCATACCTTTCGCTGCACCCACTGCAGCAAATGCTTAATGCCTGTGGTAGCATTAGTTTACAAGTTAAATAAATGTTTAGTGCGTTACGCTTAACCATTAGCTGCAAAGGCCTCCCCACTTTCCAGCTCTACAAGTCAACGAGCCGTTATACAAGTTCGTTCTACACGTGACGGGCAGTATTCAGAGCATCTCCTGCACTTGCCAGCAGCTGCAATCCATTTCATTCATCCACTTCTTCCTCTCTGCATTACACATCGTCCGTTGCGGCTCCATTCAGTCTGGCAGGTTCGGTCATTCGTTGACGCCTCCCTGCGCACATCCTGAGCATCGGCGACCACTCATTCCCACGCCTAAAGCAGAGCCTCCTTTGTCGGCTCAGCTTTTACTTTTACTGGCCGGTAGTAGCCAGTAAAAGTAGCGGCTTCACCAGCCAG
>JBMOHZ010000226.1:0-4560 GCA_049317585.1 Paludibacter sp. | reverse complement strand
ACATTATTATTTACCGATTGCCCGAAACCTATTTGATGGGTGCCGAAGCTTATCTGAAACTCGGAAAGGCCGATAGTACAGCTTATTATTTCAACAAAACATGGGTTCGTGCAGGCAATACAGCTATACCGGCTGGTAGCGTTACCCTGGATATGATTATTGATGAACATGCTCGCGAATTGGCTTTCGAAGGCGACCGTTGGTTTTTACTGAAACGAAATGGTTTGTTGGTGGATAGAGTAAAAAAATATGGGGGTGAATTTGTAAAAAAGGGAACAGTGGTTATGATGCTCGATACGGTTATTCGAACGAACATTCAACCTTTCCACGTTCGACTGCCTATTCCGCAAAGTCAGATTGATATAATGGGAAAAACGAATTTTCCACAAAATGAAGGGTATAATTGAGAAGAAAGAACATAGATTAAAGAGCCAAGAACCAAGAATCAAGAACCAAGATATTAGATAAATAAAATGAAATATACACGGCTGCTGCTATTTACAATTTTCATATTCGTTAGTATAAGTATTTTTGCGAAAGAAATGCCGGATACCTTGCAGTATAAACTGGAAAAGGAAATTCCGTATCGGGATGCTAAGCTCGAAAAGCTCGATTCGTATGCCATCGAAAACTGCCAATTAGATATTTATTATCCTACCAACAAAAAAGAATTTGCAACGGTGGTTTGGTTTCACGGGGGCAGTTTGACCGGAGGAAAAAAAGAGATTCCCGAAAAACTAATGAAGCAAGGTTTTGCAGTTGTAAGTGTGGAATACAGGCGCAATCCGGTGGTAAAATGTCCGGTGTATATCGAAGATGCAGCAGCGGCTGTGGCTTGGGTTTTCAGGAATATTGAAAAATATGGTGGCGACGATGATTTGATTTTTCTTTCGGGACATTCGGCTGGAGGATATCTGGATCTGATGGTGGGAATGGACAAAAAGTGGTTGCAAAAATACAATATCGATGCGAACCGAATTGCCGGATTATTGCCATTGAGTCCGCAAACAATTACGCATTTCAAAATACGTAACGAACGAGGAATTGATAGCAAACAACCTATTATCGACGAATTTGCACCTTTGTTTCATGTGCGAAGCGATTTACCGCCTTTGGTGCTTATTACGGGCGACCGTGAACTCGAAATGCTGGGACGTTACGAAGAAAATGCCTACCTCATGCGCATGATGAAAGTGGTTGGACATACGAAAACAAGCATTTACGAGTTGGCAGGTTTTAGTCACGGCTCCATGATGCAACCCGGATTGTATCTTCTAGTAAATCAGGTAAATAAATTGATTGAAAAGAAATAAATCACATGAATAGGTTTAATTTTAAAATATGTTTTTTTGTACTGTTGTTACCGTCATTATCGTTTGTGGCGCAGACAAAACCCTTCGTGCCCATACAGGTAGAAGCCAAGAAATGGGTAAAAGGCGATAATAACCAACCCTGGGCATTTTACAAAACCCGTATTGTCGAAAATATGACCGGCTACAAGCAAACAACGGATATTGAAAACAGCTACGGGAGCATGTTGACCGAAAAAACACAGGCAAGCGGTTTTTTCAGAGTCGAAAAATTGGGAAATCGTTGGTGGGTAATCGACCCCGAAGGACATTACAACATTCAGCGCGTAATTAATGGTTTCAGAAAGGGAACGTCCGAGCAAAACGAAAAATCGTTTATGGCACAATTCGGAACCGACGAAAATTGGGCAAATGCTTCGGCTAAATTCTTCTCCGACATTCGTATTAACGGTACAGGTTCGTGGTCGACCGACTCGATTGTGAGGATTTATAACTCAAAATCGGGTTCGCAAAAATTATCCTACTCGGTAAATTTAAGAATGATGGCTGCGTATGGTAAAAAACGCGGTGGAACATATCAACTACCGGGGAATATTGGCTTCCCCAATCAAACTATTTTTGTATTCGACCCCGAGTTTGCTGTTTTTTGTGACTCGCTGGCAAAAGCTGAAATTACGGCTAATGTTATCGACGCCAACTTGTTTGGTTATTTTTCGGATAATGAATTGCCGTTTGGTTTAAAAAACTTAGAGGGCTATCTGACCTTGAAAAACAAAAAAGACCCTGGCTTTATTGCAGCAACAAACTGGTTGAAAAGTAAGGGAATTACCGAAGCACAAATTACAGATAAAGAACGCGCTGAATTTGCAGGATATGTTGCTGAGCGTTATTATAAAACCGTTTCGGAAGCTATCCGAAAAGTCGACGCCAATCATATGTATCTGGGTAGCCGCCTGCATGGAAATGCTAAATTTGTTCCCGAAATTTTGACAGCAGCGGGTAAGTATTGCGATGTGGTTTCGCTCAATTATTACGGTGTGTGGACTCCCACTTCGGAGCATTTAGCATTGTGGGATAAATACTTGAATAAACCATTTATAATCACCGAATTTTACACCAAAGCCATGGATTCGGGGTTGGCCAATACCACCGGTGCAGGCTATACCGTGCATACACAAAAGGACAGAGGTTATGCGTATCAGGATTTTTGTTTAGCTTTATTAGAATCCAAAAATTGCGTGGGCTGGCATTATTTCAAATATCAGGATAACGACCCCACAGCAAAAGGCGTTGACCCTTCGAATGTGGATTCCAATAAGGGTATTGTTGATAATTATTACAAACCTTATCAGGATTTGACAAACCGCATGAAACAACTCAACGAACAAGTATATTCACTTATAAAATATCTAGATAAATAAAATTATTAATTTTAAAAAATACAATCATGAAAAAAACTACTTTTATTACGCTTATTTTGAGTATTGTTTTTAGCACATTCAGCTCAAACGCACAATTGCTTCTCGAAGAAAATTTTGATTACGATGCAGCCCGCACATTAATTCTGAATCCGATAGCTAGTTCAGATAACTACGATGGTGTTACTGGATGGTCTACTCAAAGTAATTCGGCTTCGGCTACTAATTGTTTTGATATTACAAATGCACCTCTTAATTATGCTGGATATGTAAATACGGGCATTGGCAATGCCCTGAAATACAACGGACAGGCAGGTCAGGGTGTTTTTAAATTGTTTTCGAAAAATGTACGCAACGACTCAACCGTTTATATATCGTTTATGATTAACTTCCCTGCCGATGCAGTAAGTGGTGGCGACTATTTTCTGGGTATAAAAATGGAACCTTCGGCTGCCAGTACCAACTGGGGTGGACGTTTGTATGCAGTGGTTGATCCTACTTATCCAAATGCAGAAGTTACATTGGGTATCAACAAAATGAGTGGTGGCACCACAACTTGGGTTAATGCTTCTACCGGACCATTTTTCACTGTTAATAAAACACATTTAATGGTGATTAAATACAAGGTTGGCGTACTCAATGGTACTTCGGTTGCAACCGAAGCAGGAAAGTTTGATGATGTGATGGAACTTTTTGTAAACCCTCCAACCACAGGCGTTGAACCTACTACATCTACCTTGAGACATGCAGATGCTGCTCAAAATGACTTGTACCGTTATACCAGCAGCGGTTTGGTTTTTGGTGGTGCTCGCGGACTTTATTTACGTACACCTGCTGCCGGAAATGCACCAGCTTATACCATCGATGGCATACGCGTTGGGCTTACTTGGGCCGATGTTATGCCTGCACCTAATGCGTTGAAAAATGCGACTGCCGATAATTTCTCATTCAAAGTGGATGCTAATAAGCAAATTACAGTTTTTGCATCGTCCAAAACATACAATCAGTTTAATGTTTGCAATTTGTCCGGTCAGCGTGTGCTTTCGGGAAATTTAAACAATACGAAAATCAATGCAGCTACACTTAAATCGGGTGTATATATTCTGAATTTGTCAGGTTCACAAAAAGCATCTGCTAAAATTGTTATTCAGTAATTTTATTCAAACTACAATCGGATGAAAAAATCAATTGCCTTTTTCTGTTTTCTTGCATTGACGATTGCATTAAACGGACTTAATGCACAGGGTGTTACACACAAACTAACGCCTACCGACGATACGTATACATACAGCGATAATACGATTCGGGGTATGGATTATACGCTAAATACCTATCACTCAACGGCAGGTAGTCAGTATAGGCGTATTTCGTTTATGAAGTTCGATATATCAGGACTTTCGCCTTATATACAGTCGGTTAAATTACGATTGTACTGTAATGGTTTTGCGGCAGGTGGTGATAAAGACCATCAGTTCGATGTATATCCGGTGGCAAAAAACACTTGGGCTGAGGATGATGTTACCTTCAACAATTATCTGGAGAAAATTGGAGGTGATATAACAACGCCTGTGTTAGCTTCCTATTTGGTTACTGCCGGATTAGCATTTACGCCTCAATATATAGAATTGAGCGGCACGGCACTTACGCAGATAATTGTGGATTCGATAAATGCCGGAAAGCAATTTATTTCGTTTCGTTTGCGCGAGAAAAATGTGGTAAAAAATGGCACTTCGGCTGTTGTAGTTGAATTTCATTCCAAGGAAAACCCGAGCGGTAATGCGCCCGAATTGGCGGTAACCGATAAAGATATTGAATTGCTCAAAGCATCTGAT
>JBMOHZ010000225.1:0-4585 GCA_049317585.1 Paludibacter sp. | reverse complement strand
GGTACAAAATGTGAAGCAAAAAATTGAATGGAATGTACAAGCTAATACATTAATTGTAAGAAACATAGCCAAGAATGCCTACTTGACCTTATACAATGCTAGTGGTAAAATTGTATGTGCACAACAATATAACTCAACTTGTGCAACAATACAACTTTCAAAACCAGGATTATACCTGCTGAAAATTACTGGTAAAGAAGGGTCTGAAACACTTAAAATTCTGCGTTAGATTAATCCAAAAGATTTTGTAAAGCTTGGTTCATGGTCTGAAAATTAAAACCAGCCAACACCTCATTTTTATATGCCTCAATTTGGTCGTTACAAAGATTTCCGATACTTCCTTCGTGTGTGTGGGTTATGTTTTTGTTGGGTGTAAAATTGTTGTTTTCGATGTCTAATCCCACTTTTTTGTACGCGTCTCGAAATGGCATACCCTCCAATGTTAACCTATTTACTTCCTCTACACTAAACAGATAGTCGTAACGCTTTTCGTCCAAAATATGTTGATTTACTTCCACCTGTGCCATCATCATGGTGGTCATTTCAATACAATCGCGCAGTTCGGCAAAAACAGGAACAAATACTTCTTTAATGATTTGTAAATCGCGGAAATAGCCCGATGGTAAATTGTTGGTAATCAACAAAATTTGCTGAGGTAATGATTGTAGTTTATTACATTTAGCTCGAGTAAGTTCAAAAACATCCGGATTTTTTTTGTGCGGCATAATGCTCGAACCCGTTGTAAATTGATCGGGTAATTTGATAAATCCAAAGTTTTGCGAAGTAAACATGCAAGCATCATAAGCCAGTTTCGAAATGGTAGCCGCCACACCAGCTAAGGCATTTGCCACGGTACGTTCCATTTTTCCACGTCCCATTTGTGCATAAACTACATTGTAATTCATGCTATCGAAACCCAATAAATCGGTTGTCAATTGTCGGTTTAGTGGAAACGAAGAACCATAACCAGCAGCCGAACCAAGCGGGTTGCGATTGGTGATTTTATAGGCTGAAAGTACTGTTTGTAAATCGTCGGCAAGGCTTTCGGCATAAGCACCAAACCACAATCCGAACGACGATGGCATAGCTACTTGTAGGTGTGTATAGCCAGGTAAAAGTACGTTTTTATACTTCTCGCTTTGCGCTATTAGTACCTCAAAAAGTTCGTCGATAGCAGTTACGGTTAACCTTATTTCGGCGCGTGCAAAAAGTTTTAAGTCCAACAATACCTGATCGTTGCGCGAGCGTCCACTGTGGATTTTTTTGCCCATATCACCTAGTTTGGCTGTAAGTAATTGCTCCACCTGCGAGTGTACATCTTCCACGCCTTCGTCAATCACAAAATTTCCTTCGTCGGCTAATTTATAAATCGCTTTCAATTCTGCTAACAGTAAATCCAACTCTTTTTTTTGCAATAAACCAACCGACTCGAGCATGGTGATATGTGCCATAGAACCCAATACATCGTATTTTGCCAAAAACACATCCATCTCGCTATCTCGCCCCACAGTAAATGCTTCAATTTTTGCATCTACTTGTATGTTTTTTTCCCAAAGTTTTGCCATAAATTTGCCCCTAACCCCTAAAGGGGAATTAAGTTTGTTTTTGTAACTTTACATTTATAATAAAAATCTCAGATGAAATTAAAACTTTTCAATTAATCGCGACCATCTTTTCCCCTTTAGGGGTTAGGGGTCAACGTTTTTGCCAGTAATTCCGCAATTGCATTTACACCGTCCTGCAATTTGCTCCCGACCATCATTTTTATCATGGCAGGTAATTCGGCCAATAAAACCAATTTTAATGTAGATTGATTTTCGTCAATAGCATTAATTATAACGTCAACCGAAATACTTACAGGAGCATTCTCCGAAGTCATTTTAATATTTGAAAATGGAGTACGCTCTACAATTCGAAAGCCAACTCTACCAAATCCATCAACGGCGAAACTACAGCTATCGGCATCGTATTGCAAGTCTTTAGCTTTTTCGGCAAGTTTTGTATTCGACGCTAATTTTTCCAAATTATTAAGGTCGCCAAGTATGCCAAAAACCATTTCTCCACTCGAAGAAATGGTTTTTATATCACTTTCGTATGTTGTCATTCTTTAATTTACAATTTAAACATGTACCATTTACTATTTAAAATGGATTCTTATTTTAATTCATTTTTCCATTCCGAGGGGTTCAAACGCCATTGTTTTAATGTTTCCATGTCCGCTTCGGTAATAAATTTGGTAGCCAATGCTTCGTTTAGAGCAGCATCGTAGTTACAAAGTGTAGTTAGTTTTACTTTTGCTTTTTTGAACATATCTTCGGCCACTGGGAAACCGTACGTAAAAATAGCAATCATGCCCAATACTTCCGAACCATCCTTCCGAATAGCTTCAACAGCTTTAAGGCTGCTTCCACCAGTGGAGATAAGGTCTTCAATTACAACCACTTTCTGACCTGGACGAAGGTCGCCTTCAATAAGGTTTTCCAAACCATGACCTTTAGGAGTAGGGCGAATATAAATAAATGGCAATCCAAGTGCATCGGCAACGAGGGCGCCTTGAGCAATAGCTCCGGTGGCAACACCTGCAATAACTTCCACTTCGGGATACAATTCCTGCACAAGACGTGCTATTTCAATTTTAATAAAAGATCGGATGGCGGGATACGACAAAGTTTTACGATTATCGCAATAAATGGGAGATTTCCAACCCGAAGCCCATGTAAACGGATTGTTGGGTTGTAACTTAACTGCCTTGATTTTTAAAAGCTTTTCGGCAACGCTTTTTTCTAACGGTTTCATCTGGTTATTTTTGATTTTTTGATGGACAGATGGAACACACACAAACAAGCCCTAGTGTATCGAGGTTTGCATGACGTGTTCGTTTCATTTTATGCTATTTAAATATAATACAAACTAAGAAAACACAATCTGTCGGCCTAATCTTCCGACGGTGCAAAATTAGTCAAACTATTTTTAAAACGGGCAGTAATCTGACTGTTATAAAACATTATTTTAAAAAGAAATGTTTTTTTAATTGAAATGTAACAAATGATAATCAAAATCGATTATTTACTATCGAGGTGGTAAAAAAGCATCTTCTATATGTTCAATTTCGAATTTTTGACCACTTACAACCACAGCAATTACATCAAAACGGGTATCACCATTCCAATCGTAGCGCATAATGTAGCGCTCGGCGGCATTTACTAAGTTTTTAATTTTACGGTTATCAACGTATTGCTCGGGGTTGTCGGCAAAAGCTCCCGAGCGTGTTTTTACTTCAACAATCACCAATGTATCGTCTTTTTCGGCAATAATATCAACTTCCAAACTGCCGGTTCGCCATTTTGTTTCTCGTATTTTGTATCCGTTGGCAATCAAAAAATCGCGGGCACGTTCTTCGCCCAATTCTCCTAAATCGTTGTGGTCGGCCATAAATTTTAAAATTTAAAAACAAAGATACTGATTTTAATTTAGAAATAAAAGCGTTTTATTTGCCTAAACTTTAAATTAAAAAGGCTGTCTCAATACTAGAGACAGCCTTTTTAGAAGTTTTACAAAGTGAAATAGTATTTACTAAATTACTTTTACATTTACGGCGTTCAATCCTTTTTTGCCTTCTTGCAATTCGAATTCAACTGTATCGCCTTCGCGAATTTGATCTATTAAACCTGAAATGTGAACAAAATGTTCTTTCTTAGAACCATCTTCGCTAATGAAACCAAAACCTTTAGCCTCGTTGAAGAATTTAACTATTCCTTTACTCATTGTAATGTTTATTATTTTAATATGCCACAAAGATAATATTATATTTTATATATCCCTTACATTCCCAATACTTTAAATTCAACTCGTCGATTTTCAGCTTTTCCTTCAGGCGTATTATTGCTCGCAATCCATTTAGTTTGTCCAAAACCAAGGGCTTTCATTCCTCTTATTCTAACAATCGCATCACATCTTCCACACTCAGATTTTTCATTAAATCTGAATCCCCATTTACCATAGTGTCGAATAGTTGGAGTTTTTCTTTCTGGAGTTGGATGATTTTTTCTTCGATGGATTTTCGACTGATGAATTTATACACAAACACGCGGTTTCTTTGTCCCATGCGGTGTGCACGGTCGTAGGCTTGTGCTTCGGCAGCGGGATTCCACCACGGGTCGAGCAGGAAAACGTAACTTGCTGCTGTAAGATTAAGCCCCACGCCGCCTGCTTTAAGCGAAAGGAGAAAAACCTGAACACCATCGTCGTGCTGAAAGCGCTCCACCTGCGCTTTGCGGTCGGTGGTGCTGCCATCCAGGTAGCAATAGGGAATGTTTGCTTCGTCGAGGTAATTGCGGTAAATTTTGAGGTGCTCGGTAAATGAGCTAAATATGAGTACTTTGTCGCCCTGAAGCACAACTTCGTTTAGTTTTTCGCAAACGGATTCGAACTTACCCGAATCGCCCGTGTAGTTTTTGTCGGCCAGCACTGGATGATTAGCCGATTGGCGTAAACGCAGCAAACCTTCGAGCAGAACAATAGCATTTACTCTATTATTGTTTTCGTTTTTATTTTCTATAAATTTATCGCGGTAACTGTTGCGAAT
>JBMOHZ010000224.1:0-4590 GCA_049317585.1 Paludibacter sp. | reverse complement strand
TTTCGGAATGAGAAATAGTATTGTTTTATTGCTATTTATTGTTTTTGCGTCCAAAATCCTAGCACAGGGTGATTTGTTAATCAACCCCATACGTGTTGTGTTCGATGGGCAAAAGCAAAATGCAGATTTGAATTTGACAAATATTGGCAAAGATACTGCCGTATATATGGTTTCGTTTTTGAGTTATAAAATGCTCGAAGATGGTAGCTTTTTGCAGCTCGACAAGCCCGATACTACTTTTTCGGCCGATAAATACCTGCGTTTATTTCCACGCAAAGTGGTTTTACCACCTAACGAATCGCAAACCATACGTTTGCAATTGCGTAAACCCAGCAGCTTGAAACAAGCCGAATACCGTTCGCATATTTATTTTAGAGCCGAAAAACAAACCACACCACGTGGTATGAAGGATTTAAAAGCAGATTCAACAAGAATGGCTGTTAGCATTACACCAGTTTTTGGTATTAGCATACCCGTAATTGTTCGGAATGGGACATTAAGTAATCAACTATCGCTTTCGGACTTGTCGGTACAGCAGGTAAACGATTCTATTTCAAGACTGAATCTGACGATTAATCGTGTTGGCACTAAATCGGCTTATGGCAATATTAAAGTGGAATTTCAGCCTGCTAAAGGACAAAAATCCGATATCGGTTTTGTAAATGGCATTGGTATTTATCCCGAAATTTCGAAACGCTTTTTTGCGTTAATGATAAAAAATACACCTCTGATGAAAACGGAAGGTGGTAAATTGATAATTCGTTTTTTTGCACCTAACGAAGATGGAGGAGCTGAACTTACACGTTCTGAACTAATTCTGAAAAAGTAATTGTACTACATGCAGCGTTATTGCTTATATATATTTTTGCTTTTATGTGCTTCAATCGTAACGGTTTATGCACAGACTGGGCCTGACTTACCTCAGCGTACAGCTGTAGTTAGGGCTACTCAAAAGCTCAACTTTGGCGACATGACTATTTTGGCAGGCTCGTCGGGTGGGACAATTACGGTTGATTATAATGGACTGCGTACACATACTGGTTCAGTTATATTGCTAAATATTGGCAATCCGGTGCAACAAGCTATTTTCGAAGTAAAAATTTGTCCGGGACGATTGGTAAATGTTACTTTTCCGTCCACTATTACGTTGACTGGTAGTAATGGTGGTAGTATGTTATTGCATTTGGGGCCTACGAGTATAGGCGCTAGCGGTAGTTCCTTTATTTCGAACAAAGGGTGCGACGATTTGCATTTTGTAAGTGTGGGAGGAACGCTCGATGTGGGTGCCATAGGTGCTAATCCTGCTGGACTTTATAGCGGCACATTTAGTCTTACTTTTGTGCAACAGTAGTTATTTTATTGTAAATTAATGTTTTATAATATCAAATTAAAAAAAGAAAACACGAAGTTTAGAGTCTTGTTCATAACAGGACTGCTCTTTTTGTTCTCTTTTTTAAACGTTAATGCACAAGACAATACGGGTCGGAATTCGGCTGAACCTTTTAACTTGAGTGTGAAATTCGAGAACATAGGTTGGCAGGATTTTTTTGTACTTTATAATGAACCCAATGATTTGTATCTTCCCGTTTCGCAACTTTTCGATTTTGTAAAAATTAATTCCAAACTCTCCACCGACGGCAAAGTGCTCGAAGGTTATTTTATTGACCCCAAAAATCCTTACAAAATTGATTTCGATACGCGAAGCATTACCTACAAAGCCAAAACTACCACACTTACCGATAATGATGTAATTTACGATTTAGGTACCATGTACCTGTCGCCGCAAGTACTCGAATCCGTTTTTGGGTTTAATACAAAATTTGATTTTCGTACACTGTCGGCCAATATATCCACCAATTACGAACTGCCAATCTGCAAGTTAAAGAAATTGGATGATGCCCGACGTAACATTAAAAACATTACGGGCGATGAGAAATTCGACGCCACCTATCCTCGCAAATACCATCTTTTTAAACCCGGAATGCTCGATTGGTCTATTTCGTCCAATCAATCGCAGGTGTATGGCAACGAAACACGTGCAGGCTTAGCACTAGGTACCGAAATGTTTGGTGGTGAGTTAAGTGCATGGTTGTATTATTCGGATAAATACGGATTTAATCGCAACCAGCAACGCTATCATTGGCGCTGGGTTGATAATAATTTCAAAGTAATGAAGCAAGTGCAGTTTGGGCGAATCTATAACCGCAATATAGCCACTATGCTTTATCCGGTAGATGGATTTATGGTTACAAATGCACCTACAACCGTTCGAAAAGCATTAGGCACTTTCCAAATTGCCCAAAACACGAATCCCGATTGGACTGTTGAATTGTATATCAACAATGTGTTGATGGATTACACCAAAGCGGATGCTTCGGGTTATTTTGCTTTTCAAGTACCTATAGTGTATGGAACTACGGATGTTACTTTGCGTTTTTATGGTCCTAATGGCGAAGAACAGGCAGAGCGAAAATCCTACAATATGCCTTACAACATGCTCCCTAAAGGCGAGTTTGAGTACCGTGTAAGTGGTGGAGTTTTGTTGGATGCCACCAACTCGCTTTATGCGCGTGCCGAAACAAATATGGGACTTACTAAGTGGTTAACGGCTGGTGCTGGCTACGAGTTTTTAAATTCTATAGTTGGCAATCCACATATACCATTTGGTAATTTGACTTTACAGCCTTTTTCGCGCTTGATTCTGACGGGTGAATATGCTCACAAAGTGCGCTACAAAGGAACTTTGAATTACAATTTTGCGAATAATTCCATGTTCGAAATGTATTATGCGCGTTACGACAAGAACCAAAAGGCAATTATTTATAACTTCCTCGAAGAGCGCATGGCTGGTTTCTCGTTTCCCAGTCGATTCAAAAATGTATCGTCGGTAACAAAAGCTACGTTCCGTCAGAATATTTACCCAAATTTTCAATACAATGCAGGTGAGTTAATGATGTCGGCTTATTACCGTAATTTTAATGCCAATTTATCGAACTTTATTAACTGGACTACGTTCGATAACCGTAATATATACAGTAATTTATCATTAGGTTTCCGTTTTGGTGGTGGGTTTTCGTTCCGCCCATCGGTACTGTATAGTTATACCGAAAACAATCCCGTTTGGTACAACAACTTTATTTCGTACCGAGCCGAACTCGAAAAACAAATTTTCAAAAAAGGCTACCTTTCGCTTGGTTACGAAAAAAACAATCTTGTTAATTACCAAAGTGTGAATGTGGCTTTCCGTTACGATTTTTCGTTTATGTCGACTTATGCTTCGGCTTTTTACAATGTAAACGACAGAACCTTGCAAACCACGCAGAGTGCGCGCGGAAGTCTTGCTTTTGGCAGTGGCAATGGTTATGTTCATTTCGATTCGCGCGAGGCAGTGGGACGTAGTGGAATTTCGATTGTTCCGTTTGTGGATAAAAACTTTAACGGATTGCGCGATGTCAATGAGCCTGCAACTTCGGACCTGAATGTACGATGCAACGGTGGTAAAGTGTTACAGCGCAAAAACGATTCCATCGTTCGTGTGGTTAGTTTGGATCCATTTGTAGATTATGCCCTTACGGTTAGCGAAACCGATTTTAAAAACATTGCCTGGAGAGTTACTGCCCATACTATAAAAGTTACAACCGATCCTAATCAATTCAAAACCATTAACATACCTGTTCAACCTTTGGGCGAAATGTCAGGAATGGTGGTCGACGAATTTAATAATGGCATATCGCGCATACTCATTAATATTTTTAACAGCAAAGGTAAAACTGAAAAAACGGTTATGACCGAAAGCGATGGATTTTATTCCTATCTAGGTTTAAAACCTGGACAGTATTATGCTGTGGTTGATTCAACACAGTTAAAAGTGCTCAATATGAGCGCTGAACCAGCTGCTTTTAAAATTAAAGAAGATGTAAATGGCGATATTGTAGAGGCAGGTACTATTAAATTGGTGCGCAATGTGATAGCACAATCGTCTACCGAGCAATCGGCAGAGATTAGTCAGCGTCAGATTGATAATAAATTAGCAATGAGTAATTTAAAATCGCGCGAAGATTCACTTAAATTGCTTTACGAACAGAATAAGTTTACTGATAAAAATACCAAAGACCCTGATCGCATTCACAAATACGATTCCTTGCTTCGGTATATTATTTTATTCGACTTTAATAGCTCTACAGTTCGTTCGGAGTTTTACGGTACTATCAAGCAGTTGGGTAAAATGCTGAAAGAAAACGAAGAATTAAAGCTTGAAATACAGGGACATACCGACTCCAGTGGTGACCAAAATGTAAACTTACTTTTCAGCGAACGTAGAGCCAATTCGGTTAAACGTATGTTGGTGAAATACGGTATTTCCGAAGATCGCTTGCGTGTAGTTGGTTTTGGCGAAAAAGTTCCTGCGCCCGGAAATACAAACAAAAACCGAGCACAACGCACTCAAAACCGCCGTGTGGTATTCAAAGCTATTTCGGATAAAGACATGGCAAGGGTGGATAGTATTGGCCGTAAAGCGCCTGAGGATATTACTGCTTCGGACTTGCGTACGCTCAAAAAATCATTCAACTACGTAAATGAATCGGATCC
>JBMOHZ010000223.1:0-4643 GCA_049317585.1 Paludibacter sp. | reverse complement strand
ATCGGCTATCAAAGCGTAAAGATACATCCCTGCTGCAAATTCTGAACCTTGTATAGTAAGATTTCCTTTACCTTTTTCGGCAATTGGGTAACTTTTTAATTGAACCCCATTCATATCATAAATATAAATTGAAGCATTTTTAATTGTTACAGGTAGATAAAACGCTATTACAGTTGAGGTATTAAAGGGATTTGGTACATTTTGATCTAATACAGGATAGGTGAGTGCGTCTATTACCTTAGAAACTGTTGCATTTGTACCAACTTTCTTGATTTCTGAGTTATTTCCAATACAAACTAATTTCAGAGCTTCTATTTCAGCTTTTTGTTCTTTGAGTGCTTCCACTAGTAAAGGAATTATTCCCGTATAGTTTACATAATAATATCCTAGTGTGTCTTGCTTTACTAATTCTGGGTATATTTCTTTAATATCTTGAGCAAGAAAGCCAAATTCCTGTGTCTCTTTAAGAGCCTTATTGGTCGTTTTTGGATAGTTTTTACCTGGAATAGGGCTTCCATCTGAATATTTTTGTTCGGGTAGTTTTATTTGGTCTTCGGGTAAATGTTTTTTGTAAGATTTACCATTTAACTTATACAAATTTTCAATTTTATCAGTCAATGGTTTTATATCGTTTTTTAATCTTTCATCAGAAGTGATTAGTATATCATTTGCATATACCGTTCCATTAACATCCAGACATATCCCATCGTGTGTTGGAGCTTTCCCAATGCCAACAGCATTTGATGGAGTGATAAAAATATAATAATTCCAATAATCGCCTCCAACAGGTGTAGTTCTTGCTGGAGTTGGCCATGGTTTCCAAAAATTAAGATTACCATCCCATATCTCTATCCCCCATTGTCCATTATCAAAACCGAATGAAGGATAGGTTCCCATCCATATATTTGAATAACCTGTATAACCTGTCCAAACGGAACCATCGTTTCTTACTTGCAATTGAGCTTTAGTAAATGTTGTCGTTAATACAATCGAAATTAGAAAGATTAAATTTTTTGTTTTCATTTTTGTTAGTTTTAAATTTGTAAGTTATTATTTCACCACTTTATGTAGGTGTCTTTATTTCGTTACAAATTTATATATTAAAAACATATCTTCCAAAAAAAACATCTGTACATTATAGGTTTATTAACATTTACAAAACACAGTAAATCAGGGTATTAGATTAGTACTAAAAACAAATATCTTTACAGTGAAAAAAAACAGGTCAAAATATGCCTGTTTTTGGTCAATCAGTACAATTAAAAAACAAACTACTACCTTCCACATGAATGCTTGCATTCAGGGTTGGTAGTAGTTTGCGCTTGCTTAGAAAAAAAGAAAATTTATTTATTGGTAATAAATACAATTTTAGTTGGGTTTACACCTGTTGTAAACGTATATTTCAAAACACCATCGTCGCTAAAACAATACATTTTACCATTGTTCACGTAATCGGTAACACCAACAAAAATGTTTTTGGTAACTGGATCAACATTAATACAATATGGTACCTTTAGCATATCAGTTGTAATAATATTGTCCGATATTATTTTTTCGTTTTTTACATCGTATGTCTTTACGGTTTTATTAGCTACAGCCCAGTTGGCATCATACTCAAAATTATAAATATAGGCTTTATCGCCCACTATATCAAAACCTTTAACAGCTACTGTTATATCACTTACTTTGTCGGTGCCAGCCTCAATGCGCTGAAACTTACCAGGTTTTGCGCCATAATCGCCACTCGATACTACATATACGTCGCCATAAGTATCTGCCTTTAATGCACCTGGATTTACATTTACTTTAATTTTTTTTGTTTCGGTAAATGTAGTCAAATCAATAACCGAAACCGTGCTATCCATTACCAACTGCATTCCACCACTATTGGCTACATATAATTTATTGTTAGCTATGGCAATTCCTTCAGGGTTTGGACCTACAGCAATGGTTTTTTCCACGCTTAGCGTTACTGTATCCAACTTTGCCACATGTCCGTCGTACAACGAAATATACACTTTGCCATTCAGTGCCACCAACGAACGCGGTGAGCTCGATTCGTTTTGTGCATTTTTCATAGGTATCGATTTTATAGATATACCTAATTTTGCATCAACTACCTCAATAATGCTTGAATTATATACGGCAATGTATAATTTCGAACCGTAAACTATCATATCCTGGCCTGTATCGCCCAATCCACGGTTGTTTTTGTCCATAAATAAATCGGCCGAGGCTATTCCATTATCAAAATTGTAATAGGTTAAACTGGCATTGTTCGATGAAAACTTTCCTTGATTAAGCACAAAAAGACCTGTGCTTACTTCTACTTTTGTGGGTTCGTCGTCTTTGGGATTGCACGAACTAAAAAAACTGACGCTTACAGCAAAAACAAAAAGCAATTTGAGACTAAATTTTGATTTCATAAAAATAAATTGATTGATAATTATTATAATTGATATTTAATGTCAGAGATTAAGCACTACGGTGGTTCTAAAATTTCGACGAGGCATAGGGAAAAACTTAACAATTTCGTATTGTGTATTGAAAATATTATCTATTTCGGCTTTTAATTCCCATTTTTTGAAACGTAAATTTGCAAAAACCGAATGCGTTGCATAGCCTTTGAGTCGGTTGCTGGGTTGTGTAATTTGCCCCATCCATCGTTCGCCAGCAAACTGCAAATTATATCCCATTTCGTAGAAGCGATGTTCATACGAAACAGCGGCTGAACCAGAATGTAGAGGTGTATAAGGAATTTGTTCATTATAATTTTCGCTCCCACTCGTTTTGTCAACGGCATGTTGAAAACCATAATTTGCCATAAGTCTAAGTTGCTTCTTATCAGCTAATTTAACGGCTGTACGCATCGAAACATCCAAACCACTGATAGCAACATTTCCTTTATTTATCATGCTCCAATGAAACAAATCGCGTGGTATAGCTATTATTTTGTTGGCTATATTATTGTAATACGCATCGGCAGTAAACTCAAATTGCGAAAACACGAAAATCCTTTTTTGGGCAAACGTACAACCTACATTTACTAAATTAGCATCTTCGGGGCGTAAGTTAATATTGCCAATATCCTGATAATACAAATCGTTGAATGAAGGTAGGCGATATATGTTTTTATAAAATGCACGCAATCGCAAATCTTTGTTCGATAGCAGTTGGTACGAAAGGCTAACCACAGGCGAAAGTTTTGCTTTATTTGCTGGCGATGTTCCACTCTTTACTTTTTCTACCGTAAACGTGTAGAGTAAATTGGCTGAAGCGCTTAGGCGGTCGTTTACATACTTCGAAGCTATATTCACCAAACCAGTTTGCCTTGAAGGATAATTAAAACCTTTAAAGCCAATATTGGAATGGACAAACAAATTTGTAAAGCTCCAATCACCAGCAGCCGAAGCAGATATGTTTTTTGAAATGGTATATTTTAGAGCTGAAGTTAAATAATACTCATTTTGCAAGAAACTCTCGTTAAGCACACCACCTTGATACTTTGAACCCTTATCGCTATAGGTGTTTGAAATTGTATTGTATCTGAATGCGTATTTATGAAAAATATGAGTTGAAATTTTGTTATCGTACAGTGTTTGTACAAAAAAATTACGGTCGCTCAATCGCTGATTAGATTTGTCGGGCTTGTAAAATGTAACCGAACCAGGCAACCCGCGTTCCGAATTGTAATAATTCATTTTAAAATGAATACTTTCATTCTTTTTCAAGCTGAGCTCCGTATTCATTTCAGTACGAAAGGCTTTTACATCGGTATTTTCGCGTAGTAAAACTTCGGAAATAGCTGCTTCAGAACCATATTTCTGTTCAAATTTGTATTTGCCATTAGCCATTAATCCATCAGCCGAAAAACTAATAGCCAATCGCTTACGAAAATTTTTTGCTAAAAAAACAGCAGGACTTAAAAGACCAAACGAGCCTGTGCGCACACTCACTTTTGCATCGAAACTCCGATTACTATCAAAAGGCAAAAACTTAGTATTGATACTCAACACACCGGCCGATGAAAAAGTGCGTGCTGGTTGGTATATATCATCAGGCTGTCCATTACTAAACATAATTTCGCCCACATTTTCGATCGAAAATTGACCTAAATCTATCTGTCCCGATTGCGCATTACTTAGCGCTATACCATCATAAACTACAGCCGTAAAACAAGTACCCAATCCTCTGATCGACATAGTTTTCAGACCGCCTACACCACCATAATCCTTAACATTTACGCCCGAAAAGAACTTAGCCACATCAGCCACATTAGTGGCATTTAAAGTTTTAATAGTTTTAATGGAATAAACCTGTACTGGTAATGTTGCACGAACCACATGGTCTCTATCAGCATTTACTTCCAACACATTGAGTTCACGTACATGCAAAGAATCGGCGCTCTCGGCCGAGAGCACAGAAGTAGTGCAAAATAGTGCAACACAAAGTGTGCAGATTACGGATGTAAGTGGATGTTGAAACACAAAAAAACTATTTGACGATGAATAAACCGCTCAAATAGCTCCCGAAATTGACCTAACAATGGCAAAATGATTATTTCTGCTGATGTTTCGTCGCTTTTTCCTCGAAAGCTTCTGAAAATGAATTGTGCTTTGGCAGGTCTTCTGACTTACTCCCGT
>JBMOHZ010000222.1:0-4672 GCA_049317585.1 Paludibacter sp. | reverse complement strand
CCCAATGGTTGGAGCTACTGTACAAGTGGCTGTGGCTATTGAAATGGCGAAATAAGACTTTAGAACCAAGAGTCAAGATATTAGACAACTCCCCGATATGCAGAAGCGTATCGGGGAGTTATTGCTTTATAATTAGCTGTTTTTTTAGATATTTATTTTATAAACATTCCGCTTCGAATAGTATCAGCTATTTCTTTTCCTTTCAGGTCGGTTACAATTTTTAGTGCAAATTCAATTGCAGAACCCGCTGCTTTAGCTGTGTAGATATTATTCGAACTTACAACATCTTTTTTCGAGAGCGTAGCTTGTATTAATTGATTTTCGAAGCCTGGATAGCAAATTGCTTCTTGATTTTTCAAAATACCTAATTTACCTAAAATAGATGGTGCTGCACAAATTGCAGCTATATTATTTCCTCTATTAGCATGTGATTGAATCAATGATTTTAATGCCTCGTGATTGTCTAAATTTGTGGTTCCTGGTAAACCACCAGGGAGGAAAAGAAAACTGTTTTCTACAAATTCTTGTTCCGAAAAAATATTGTCGGCCATAACAGTAATGCCATGAGCACCTGTAACTGATTTTTGATTCGTAATTGAAATGGTTGTAACCTCTAAACCAGCACGGCGAAAAATATCAATAGGAGCAATGGCCTCAATTTCTTCAAAACCTTCAGCTAAAAATAAATATATTTGCATTTGAATAATGATTTATTTATCTATATGTTATTGTTCCACTAACCTCTCCATCTCCGGAGGTAAAAACAGATTTCCATGCAGCATTCATTACTTTTTTAAGAGTTTCTGGGTCAGAAATTGTTGTTGGTCTACCCATTGAGACACCTATAACCTTACCTTCAGAATTAACTCGAATATTTACTGTAATTTGACCTCCTGGTTCGTTAACAAAAGAAGTGCTAGGTAAACTTACTGATTTTCTGCCATTTACATTTGTAGAATTGCCACCAGAATTGCCCGAACCTGCTGGATTACCTTGCCTTCCATCGCCAGTTGTATTGCCACTACCTTTTGTATTACTATTTCCAAAAAGCCCGTTCATTGCATTATTAGCTTTGGCGGTGGCATCGGCTTGTGCTTGTTTCTTTAGATTTGCTTGCCGTATTTCTTCCTGTTGCTGACGCTCTAAAGCATCTTTTTCACGCTTATCTTTTTTCTTTTGTTCGGCTATGGCTAATGAATTCTCATTCTGCGTTAATAATTCCTCTTTTTCAGTTTTATCAATTTTTGTAGTTGGAGGAGTTGGAGGCGGTGTTGTTTCAGCAATAGCTGGTTCTTCAGTAGGATTTAGAGTTGTACCTCCTCCATCTTCTACTTCACCAAAACTAACCATAATACCTTCTTCTTCAGGTTTTGGTTGCTGAAGCGAAGGTAAAACTATCAGGAATAATAATAAAAGTAAAATTCCTGTTATAGTAGTTGAACCAGTTAATCCGTATAATTCCGATTTTTTCACTTGACAGTTGTATTTTTATAGCAATAACTTAATATAATAATTTATTAGAATAGGTGTAATCTTACAAAATTCATACCTAAAATATAAACGATAAATTATTGAATTTGTTTCTTGTAAGCTTCGATTGTTTTCTCAAGTCCCAAGTAAAGTGCATCCGATATAAGTGCATGCCCAATTGAAACTTCATTAATCCAAGGGATGTTTTGAATTAGATATTCTAAGTTTTCAAGACTTAGGTCATGACCAGCATTAAGTCCCATTCCACAATTTTTAGCCATTTTTGCTGCTTCAATAAAGGGTAAAATTGCTTGCTCTCTGTTTATTGGGTACAAAGTGGCATAAGGTTCAGTATATAGTTCAACCCTATCGGCACCAGCTTTGGCTGCATATTCCACCATTTTAGGGTCAGCATCTACAAAAATGGATACGCGTATTCCTGCTTGTTGAAATTGCTCCGTAACTCTACTTAAAAATTCAATGTTTCGAACTGTATCCCAACCTGCATCCGATGTGATTGCATCATGTGCATCAGGTACAAGCGTCACTTGATGCGGTTTAATTGCTAATACAAGCTTAATGAATTCAGAATTCGGATTTCCTTCAATATTAAATTCGGTAGTTAAAATTGGCTTTAAATCATATACATCGGCATATCGAATGTGGCGTTGGTCGGGTCGTGGATGTACTGTAATGCCGTCGGCACCAAATTTTTCACAATCCAAAGCAACATTACAAACATTTGGAATATCGCCTCCTCGTGCATTTCGAATAGTAGCAATCTTATTTATATTTACACTCAGTTTTGTCATTTATTATTTATTTGAAAATCACTACAAAATTACTAAAAAACTTCGAGTATTGTCTTTTGAAATATGATTTTCATTAATCAATAAGTAAGTAAAATTCATTTGCATTTATAGTGCTAAAATTCATTTCCTTTAAATACTTGATATGTTGATCGTTATTGGTTATAATTTGAATTTTATTTATACCCAGATCTTTAAACAAGGCTTTATTTTGATGATAAATGAATTTGCCAGGCTTTAAATCGCGATAGGGAGCAGAAACATAATCAAGTTGCACATTTAGAACTTGATTTACTTTTGTTCCAATAAAAATACCAGCTACTACTGAATCGCGCAAAAGTGTGATAACTAAGTTGTTTTCTTTATTTTCATTCAATTTATTAGTTGAAAATGATGGAAAAAACTCACGGATTTGATTTTTATTAAAATCCAAAAAATAGTTTATATAACTATCCTCTGCATTTACTTTGAGTAACTGAAATGCTTCATTTTGAGAATAAATTTTAATCAAATAATAAATGTTGATACATACGATAAATAGATTTAGAAACCCAACTGGCATTGACCCAATCAGAAAACCGTAGATTGAAAATGCAGTTCCGCCAATTAAATTGTAAATACGAAGTTTAATTATTGAACTCATTGTGAGCGATATGGCAACAATTACAGAGCTAAGGTAGCCCAGCCATTCGAGATAGGTGATGTCTAGAAACATATTATTTTTGTATTTATAAAATGTAAAGTTACTATATTATTTCGAAAATCTATCTAGATATAAAATTTTTAGTACGTTGTATCGATTGATAATTTGTGAATTTGAATTTCATTTTGTTCCTTTGTATTCATAAATTTCAAAATCAAACATGAAGATAGCCATTTTTGGAAATACATATAGCACGCAAACAATAACGTATATAAAAGTATTGTTCGATTTTTTGCAACATAAATCAGTAAGCATACTACTTGAAAATAAATTGTACCATTTTGCTAGCGATAATGGGATTGACAATTTTCAAAATACAGAAGTGATTGAAAATGACGATTTTGTGGCAGATTTTGCATTGAGTATAGGTGGCGATGGAACATTTTTAAATACAGCAGCTCACATTGGCTCTAAAAATATTCCCATTTTGGGTATTAATATTGGACGTCTTGGATTCCTGGCAGATGTGCCTGCGGATGATATGTTACAAGCTATGGAAGCGTTAATTTCAGGGGATTTAATTGTAGAAGAACGAACATTGTTAGTGGTCGAAAGTATGGATGGAACAGTGATAGAATATCCTTTTGCGCTTAACGAGATCTCAATTCTTAAACAAGATAGCTCATCGATGATTAGTATTCACACTTCGCTAAATGGAGAACCAATTCATACGTATCAGGCCGATGGTTTATTGGTTTCGACACCAACAGGTTCCACAGCATATTCCATGAGCGTGGGTGGCCCTATTGTAGTGCCACAAGCTGGTAACTTTATACTTTCGCCAGTAGCTTCACATAGTCTTAATGTGCGTCCACTAATTGTTCCTGATAACTGGATTATTGATTTGGAAGTAAAGAGTAGGAGTAATTGCTTTCAATTGGCACTCGATGGACGAGCCATAATTCTAAATGAAAATACACATTTGCGTATTTCGAAAGCCAACTACAGCATAAAAGTAGTAAAGCAACAAAATCACACTTTTTTTGATAATCTGAAAAGTAAATTAATGTGGGGACTCGATAAACGAAATTAAAGTGATTCGGCGTGTTTTTTTAAATTATTCAATATCATTTGCCAACCTGTTTGTTGCAATTCGGGTGTGTTTTCGTTTTCGGCTTCAAATTTTTCAACTATTGTTGTTTCATTTTCGTTTTCGTTTTCTGAAAAATCCAACCATACCTTTCTATTATCGTCCAACAGTATTTCAATGTGCTTTTTATCAAATATTTGCACAAAAGTTCCACTAAAGTCGAATGAAAAACTACCATCACGATCAGCCATGGTATAGGAGAATTTTCCACCTACTCGAAAATCATTTGTTGCAGCGGGACAATGCCAATCATCAGAAGCAAAATTCCATTTTACAATGTGTTCTGGTTTTGTATAACAATCCCAAACTGCCAAAAGATTTTGGTTTATAGTTGTATGAACAGTGAGAGTTATTGATTGCATAACTTTTGAATTTAATTTCAATTAATCCGATATAACATAAAACTTGACAATGAAAAAACCCTACAAATCACTGAATTTGTAGGGTTTATCTCTTTTTTGTCGCTAATTGTCTTAGCTATTTTGCGGAGAGAAAGGAACTTGTATTCTCTCAATTATGCACTGAATTTCAGTATGTTACACCTACAAAATCTTAATGTCCACCGAGTTCTCCACCGAGAAAAAATGGTCTAAAAATGTG
>JBMOHZ010000221.1:0-4701 GCA_049317585.1 Paludibacter sp. | reverse complement strand
TTTAACTGATTCTTAAACGATGTAAAGCCATACAAAAATTATGTGTCAAAAGAAATATATGTGACAATACTAAGTCACTTGTTGTTTCATTGTGAAACTGAGTGTCCTTAATGCCTTAGTGGTAAAAAAGAATTAAATACGGAAAACACAAATGTCAGGGAGACTGACAGCACTGGCAATATAGTTGCCTGGTGGCTGGACATTTATGTTTGTAATAGAATTCGTATGTAAAAATAGAATTCCAATAGTTTTAGGAATATCAAAAACCTGCAAAAATTGATATGTAGGTTGATATGTTTGAAATGTAGATGGGCTAAAATTACTATCTACCACATAAAAGGACATTTCATCTTTACAACATCCTTCACTTGATATGCCATTTACAGGTATTGATTCTTCTTCGCCGCACATACCACAAGAGGCTTTTTCATGAGCAAACGAAAGTTTAACTTGCGAAACTTCACCTCCACACCAATGTGTAGCAACACTTAGATGCATACCCGAAAGCAGTATCAAAATTGCAAATAATATGGAGATTATTTTTTTCATTTTTATGTATAACGTTGAATTATTGAATTTGTTTTGAAAATGTTTAAAATAAAAAATCTCCGAACAACATACGTCATTCGGAGATTTTTATATCCCACTACAAATTGTGTAAGGGTAGGGAAAAGGTTATTAAAAAACCTGTTCTGCCATACGTTTGTAGCCTGTATAACGCCATTTTGCATTTTCTTCGGCAGCTTTGAATAATTCTTCAGCTTCAGCTGGGAACTGTTTCAGTAGAGATGTATAACGTACTTCACCTTTCAGGAAGTTTTGAAATTCATCCCAATTTGGTTCTTTCGAATCTAAAGTCATTGGGTTTTTACCTTCTTCTTCCAAAGCTGGATTATAACGATATAAGTGCCAGTAACCGCATTTTACAGCTAATTCTTGTTCCATATTTGCTTTTCCCATACCTGTACCAATACCGTGGCTGATACATGGTGAGTATGCTATAACAATTGAAGGTCCATCGTAAGCTTCTGCCTCGCGAAGTGCTTTCAGTGTTTGAGCCTGATTAGCTCCCATAGCTACCTGTGCAACATAAACATAACCATAAGTGGCTGCAATCATACCCAAGTCTTTTTTGCGAACTCTTTTACCAGAAGCTGCAAACTTAGCTACTGCACCTACCGGTGTCGATTTTGAAGCTTGACCACCAGTATTTGAATAAATTTCAGTATCAAGAACAAGGATATTTACATTTTTACCCGAAGCAATTACGTGATCTAATCCACCAAAACCAATGTCATATGCCCAACCATCACCACCAACTATCCATTGTGACGATTTAATTAGGTATTGACTCAATTCTGCAATTTGAACACATTTATCACATTTCTTTTCGTTTACAAGTGGAGTGATTTTTGCTGCTAATTCTTTTGATTTTTCAGCATCGTTTTTAAATTCCATCCATTCTGTAAATAAACCTTTTAACTCGTCAGAGCAGCAATTTTCAGCAATAGCTTCGTTCATCAAACGTACTAATCGTTCGCGCATATTATCATATGCGAATACCATACCTAAGCCAAACTCAGCATTGTCTTCGAACAATGAATTTGCCCAAGCTGGTCCACGACCTTCGTCGTTTACAGTATAAGGAGTTGAAGGAGCTGAAGCAGAGTAAATAGAACTACAACCTGTTGCATTAGATACCATCTGACGGTCACCAAACAACTGAGTAACTAGTTTTACATAAGGAGTTTCACCACAACCAGCACATGCACCCGAGAACTCAAACAATGGAGTTGCAAACTGTGAATTCTTTACGTTAGCTTTTGTATCTACCAAATGTTGTTTGGTTTTTACTTCATCCACACAGAACTCCCAATTAGTTTGGTTTTCATATTGTGTTTCGATTGGCACCATTTTCAATGCTTTACCACCTTTATTTCCTGGACAAACTTCAGCACAGTTATCACAGCCCATACAATCAAGTACATCAACTTGAATACGGAAGCTCATGTCAACAAATTGTTTACCGTTTGCTTTCAAGGTATCGGCAGCAAATGGAGCTTTCGAAGCTTCAACAGCATCCAACAAGAATGGACGAATAGCAGCGTGAGGACATACATAAGCACATTGATTACATTGAATACAGTTGTCTTTGTCCCAAACTGGAACATTTGCTGCTACACCACGTTTTTCAAATTTTGTTGTACCTTGATCCCAAGTGCCGTCTTCACGACCTTTAAATGCCGATACAGGTATATCATCGCCTTTTTGTGCATTTACAGGAACTACAATGTTTTTGATAAAGTCTGGTACATCAGCGCCAATTACAGCATCGTCGTCGAGCAGGTTAGCCCACTCAGCAGGTACTTCAACTTGGCTATATTCGCCACCGCGGTCAACAGCTGCATAATTCATATTAATAACTGCTTCGCCTTTTCTACCATACGATTTTACGATTGCATATTTCATCTGACTTACAGCTAATTCGTAAGGAATTACGTTGGTAATTTTGAAGAATGCTGATTGCAAAATAGTGTTTGTACGGTTACCTAAACCAATTTCTTGAGCAATATTGGTTGCATCAATAATATATAAAGTAATATTATTAGCTGCCAAGTATTTTTTTACATTGGTAGGAAGATTTTTTTGAACTTCTTCGGCACTCCAGATAGTATTCAAAAGGAATGTTCCATTTTTCTTCAAACCTTTGGTTACATCGTAAAGTTTAAGGTAAGCCTGAACGTGACAAGCCACAAAGTCAGGAGTAGTTACCAAATAAGTAGAACGAATAGGAGTGTTGCCAAAACGAAGGTGAGAACAAGTGAAACCACCCGATTTTTTTGAATCGTAAGCAAAATAAGCTTGCGAATACTTGTCGGTATTATCACCAATAATTTTGATAGAGTTTTTATTAGCACCTACTGTACCATCAGCACCTAAACCATAGAATTTTGCTTCGTAAGTACCAGAACCACCCATCGAAATTTCTTCGCCCAATGGAAGTGAGGTAAAGGTAACATCATCAACAATACCTACTGTAAATCCATTGCGTGGTGAAGGTAAACCTAAGTTTTGATATACAGATAATACTTGAGCAGGAGTAAAGTCTTTCGACGAAAGACCATAACGTCCACCAACTACTAAAGGTTGATTTTCAGTACCATACAATACATCTTTAACATCCAAATACAATGGCTCGCCACCTGCACCTGGTTCTTTAGTTCGGTCAAGTACGCAAATACGTTTTGCAGTTTTTGGAAGTACCGAAAGGAAATGTTTAGCTGAGAATGGACGATACAAGTGAACTGATATCAAACCAACTTTTTCACCTTTTTCAGTTAAGTAATCAATACCTTCGCGAATAGCTTCGGTCGACGATCCCATAGCTACAACTACGCGGTCGGCATCTGGAGCGCCATAATAATCGAACAAACCATACTGACGGCCAGTAATAGCATTTAATTTTACAAGATAATCATCAACAATGCCAGGAATAGCATCGTAAAAAGGATTACAAGCTTCACGAGCTTGGAAATAAATATCACCGTTTTGAGCAGTACCACGAACCACAGGGTGTTCAGGACTTAACGCACGGTTACGGAAATCTTTCAATGCATCTTGGTCAACTAAACCAATTACTGCTTCAGCATCAATTTCTTCAATTTTCTGAATTTCGTGTGAAGTACGGAATCCATCAAAGAAATGTACAAAAGGAACGCGTGAAGTTAATGAAGCAAGGTGAGCCACAGCAGCTAAATCCATAACTTCTTGTACCGAACCTGTAGCAAACATAGCACATCCTGTTTGACGAACTGCCATTACATCCTGGTGGTCGCCAAAGATAGAAAGAGCATGTGAAGCTAACGCACGAGCCGAAACATGATAAACGCCTGGAAGTAACTCACCAGCAACTTTATACATATTAGGCACCATAAGCAATAGACCCTGCGACGCAGTAAATGTAGATGTTAATGCGCCAGCTTGTAGTGCACCGTGCATAGCAGCAGCTGCTCCACCTTCCGATTGCATTTCCTGAACTTGTACTTTTTCACCAAACATGTTTTTACGTCCGGTTGCAGCCCACTCGTCAACATATTCTGCCATAGTCGACGATGGCGTAATTGGATAGATAGCAGCCACTTCGCTGAACATATAAGCTATATGTGCAGCAGCTTGATTTCCATCACAAGTTAAAAACTTTTTTGTTTTTGCCATTTTTGATTGTAATTTATTGCCCCTAAGCTCCTTTCCAGAGTACAGAAGCGTTGTTGTTAATGATTGATTTTCTTAATTTTGATCCCTAACCCCTAAAGGGGAACGGAAGTTTATATTTTCTTTTTTTCTTAATCTTATTCCCCTTTAGGGGCTAGGGGTTTAATACAAAAACCCTAAAAGCCATAATGGAATATGATTTTTTGTTGTAATATGTTGTTCGGTCGAAATAAAATAAGTTTTTGCTGTTGGTTTATGAGTTGAATCATTTTCAAGTTTGAAATTATATTCTTGATCAATCAGAAAATCATTATTTTTCCTTCCTTTATTTATTTTGTGTTTAGCATGTAATGCATTATATAAGAAAGTTTTATATTCGGCAGTGCTGTCCACCTTTTCGGGATAAACTGCATGCATTAAGTTTGTGTTTTGAACAAATACCTGTTTTGGTTTTTTGGGAAACTCTTCCCCTTCGGCATATAAAAGATT
>JBMOHZ010000220.1:0-4709 GCA_049317585.1 Paludibacter sp. | reverse complement strand
CCCAAAGGTGGCAAACATCTTTCTCTGTTTTAGTTTGCAGCACATTCCAAAAAGGTTCATCATAATTAGTAAGTTTATTACGCACGTCACCGTCGATAAGAGGTAAAAACGAAATATGACCATCGAAATTCAATGATTTAACAGTATAGCTTATTGCAGCTGTTTCGGTATCGGCCATACTTAAAAAGCGTTTAACGGTAACTTGAATTCGATGACCTTTAAAATTAGTGGCTTCAAAACTTCGTTCCAAAAAACCTTCGTGCATGTTTAATGTACGTTTAAAGTTTTTAATATCCCAACTAGCCAAATCTAAACGTTCGTCGTTTAAACGCACCGAAATAATATTCCAATTAGGGGCATTTACAATTTTATCGTTGGTGTCGGCATATCCATTTTTCCAAATACCATGCTCGGCAGGTTCAGGATAGTAAATACCTCCAATGTAAGAACCTATCATTTTTTCACCCGAATAATGTTCTTCAAAATTTCCACGTTGACCAATATATCCATTACCCAAACTGAAGATACTTTCAGATTCTAATTGTTTGTTTTCGTGAAAACCCTCTTCGATAATACACCAAGGGTCGTGTTGCAAGTATTTGTTCATAATATTAATATATGTTTGAAAAGTTTGATGTTTGAAGATTTTCTTCATACTAAACAGTTTTTAATTCAAGTCCCCGCCATTTATCCCGATTCTTTTATCGGGAGGAGTTAGGGACCTTTCTTCCTTTATCTTCATTGCTAATCCACTAGCAATCAGAAACGAAACTCCAGCCATAACTATGCATAAAATCGGATTATCGTTGAACCAATATTTAAGAATTAAGCCAGTTGTAATTCCACTCACAATTTGTGGAATGGTAATAGACATATTAAAAAGTCCCATATACATGCCCATCCGGTTAGCAGGAATTGAATTTGCCAACATAGCGTAAGGCATAGCCAAAATACTTGCCCAGGCAATACCAATTCCAATCATGGGTATAATTAAATAATCCGAATCTTTGAAAAATAAAAACGATAATAATGATATAGCACCAATAAAAAGTGCTATTGAATGTGTTTGTTTTTTTCCAAAACGTTTTGCCATAATGGGCAATGACATAGCCAATAAAGCAGAAACTCCATTATACACACCAAACAAAATTCCAACCCAGTTGCCAGCCTCTTGAAATGCTTCTGAACTCGGATCTGTAGTTCCAAAAAACTTAAGTGCCACTGCTGGAGTAGTATACACCCACATTGAAAACAAAGCAAACCACGAAAAAAATTGAACAAGCAATAATTGTATCATTACGGGTGGTATAAAAAACTTTTGCTTCGCTTCAGGTTGATTTTCCATTTCGAGTTCATCGGGTGGATATTCCGTAGTAGTGAAAACTGTCCATAAAACACTTGATATCAACACAAAAGCTCCAAAATAAAAGGAATATGTTACATTATCGGGCACCAATCCACTTTCGCCAGCCTCTTTGGATACGCCAAACCAATTGCCAAGCATATATGGTAACCACGACCCCAAAACAGCTCCAATTCCAATCAAAAGAGTTTGAATTGAAAAGCCTAACGTATGCTGTTTTTCGGGTAATTTATCGGCTACTAAAGCTCTGAAAGGCTCCATTGATATATTTATAGATGCATCCATAATCATAAGTAACCCACCTCCTACAAACATAGGAGCAATAATATTAGATAAATGCGGTGCATTGGGCATTAAAATCAAAGCAATACTTGTAAGTATGGCACCAACCAAAAAATATGGACGGCGGCGACCAAGTTTTGTCCATGTACGATCGCTCATATAACCTACAATTGGTTGAATTAGCATACCAGTTATTGGAGCTACCAACCAAAACCAACTTAAGTGATGTACATCTGCACCAAATGTCATGAGTATGCGTGATGCGTTTCCGTTTTGCAATGCAAAACCAAATTGAATTCCGAGAAATCCAAAATTCATATTCCAAATTTGGCCAAAAGACAATGATTGTTTCATATCTAGTTGAAATTTAACGTGTTGTACCACGAATAATGAGGTTCGTTTTTACAATTTTATTTTTGTACTGGCCACGAGTTACTCCATTAATTTTATCAATCAGAAGTTTAGCAGCATGGCGTCCCATTTCGTAACCATGTTGCTCCACAGTGCTTAGCATAGGGTCGCAGGCTTTAGCTAGCTCACCACCTGAAAATCCCATAATGGCAACATCATCGGGCACTCGGAGTTTGGCAAGTTTGCATGCATACAAAATTCCAGCAGCACAATGGTCGTTGGTGGAGAAAAAACCATCCGGACGATCAGGCCTATCAAGTATTTCCGGAGTTATAATAATAGCCTCCTCACGAGTATCGCATACTTTAATTAGCGTATCATCAACAGGGATATTGTATTTACGCAATGCATCCAAATAACCATTTTTACGATTTTTTGAAATTTCGAGATGCAACGGTGAAGTGTAAAACGCAATGCGCTTACAACCTGTTTGAATCAAATATTCTACAGCAGCAAATGCACCCGCATAATCATCAACAACTACACGGTCGGTATTTAAATCAATACAAATACGGTCGAAAAATACCAATGGTATATCACTCTCCATAATTTCGCGGTAATGCGTATAGTCGGTAGTGGTTTTGGCTAATGAAGCAAGAACACCCGATACACGTGTGGCAACTAAAGCTTTGGTATTGCTAATTTCTTTTTCGTATTTTTCGTCGGACTGACATAGAATTACGTTAAAACCCTCGTCGTTAGCCACTTGCTCAATACCTGACAGAATGGAAGAGAAAAAATAATGAATAATTTCGGGTACAATAACACCAATAGTATTGTTTTTACTCATACGTAAACTTAAAGCCAATGTATTGGGTTTGTAGTTATGCTCCTTAGCATACGCATTCACATTGTCTTTGGTATGCTGACTAATATCAGGATGATTTTGAAGTGCGCGTGAAACAGTTGAAGGTGAAATACTTAACGCTCTAGCTATATCTTTAATTGTAATAGGAGTTTTACCAATCATGGTTCAATTTTTTCGGAATAATTATATTTTTAAGGAATAACTAAACAATTCTTAATAGAAATCTGTTAATATAAAAACTATAAAATCACATATCTATTTTGGAACTAGAATACAAAGATATAATAGAAAATCCGAATATGAAACTAATATCTATAAAAATCGCAATCCATCCCGCAAACGATTGCATTGAATTTTCGAAAGAATATAACCAATCATCGCATAGCAACTATAAATAAAGGCATATTTTTGTCGCACTTATCAGAAACAATAATCTGAAATTCAATTAAATATTTTCTAAATTTTTAAAAACCTTTAAATTAATCAATGCATGAAGTACACAAACTTTAAGCTTAAAACGCGGGCATTATTTATCATTATTACCTTACTAGGTATGTCTACAATGAGCTTTGCCCAAAAATCAACCGTATCAGGTTTAGTAAAAGATGCTGAAACTGGAGAACCAATACTTGGCGCCAATATTTTAGAAAAAGGAACAACTAATGGAACCATCACCAACTTCGATGGACAATTCACATTAACCGTTACACCAAACACAACCCTAGTAATAAAATACATTGGTTACCAATCTATTGAAATTCCTATTGCAGGAAAACAGAATTTTGTAATTCAACTCAAAGAAGATGCAATAGCATTGGGCGAAGTAGTGGCGATAGGGTATGGTACTGTAAAGAAAAACGATGCAACTGGCTCGGTAACTGCAATTAGACCTGATAAAATGAACAAAGGCCTCACTACCAACGCTCAAGACATGATTATGGGTAAAATTGCTGGAGTAAATGTGACTTCTGGCGGAGGTACTCCAGGTGGTGGCGCAACAATCCGTATTCGCGGAGGTTCTTCACTCAATGCAAGCAATGATCCATTAATTGTAATAGATGGTTTACCAATGGATAATAATGGTATTAAAGGTGTTGCGAATCCATTAAGTACTATAAATCCAAATGATATTGAAAGTTTTACTGTATTAAAAGATGCATCAGCAACAGCCATTTATGGATCGAGAGCTTCGAATGGTGTAATTATTATAACCACTAAGAAAGGTGAAAAAGGTGCAAAACCTCGCATTTCGTATGATGGAAACACATCGATGAGTAATGTAAAAAGAACCATCGAAGTAATGAATGGCGATGAGTTTAGAAATTTAGTAAACACATTGTTTAGCGGCACTGGTCAAACCGACATAGATGCTCGCAAAGCATTAGGAACGGATAATACAGACTGGCAGAGCCTTATTTATCGAAATGCATTTAGTCAAGAACATAATGTTACAGTTTCGGGTGGATTAAAAAACACACCCTACCGTGCTGCAATTGGTTATAACAATCAGGATGGAATTCTTAAAACATCCAACTTTGAACGTATAACCGGTTCGTTAAATGTTAGTCCATCGCTATTTAAAGACCATTTAAAAATAAATTTGAATGCAAAAGGTATGTTGGTTAATAACCGTTTTGCTGATAATGGTGTAGTAGGTGGTGCCGCTCGTATGGATCCAACTCACCCAGCAATAAATTCAACCGACACTGTACATAACCGTTTTGGTGGATATTGGGAATGGTACGACACAAATGCCGATGGAACGTTTAAAAATGTAAACAATATGGCCACTCGCAATCCGTTAGCAATTTTGAATCAGGTTGTTGACAAATCGAATGCAAAAAG
>JBMOHZ010000219.1:0-4726 GCA_049317585.1 Paludibacter sp. | reverse complement strand
TCGGGCGGATCGGCGATCACGGCATGATTGCCCGACAGGACGATGGGACGCTGCAAAAGGTTTGGAAACTGTACGATGAGTGAGATCAGTTCGTTTTCAGTTAAAGTTTTGTTACGGATATGCGTTTTATAAATGTCTTCCTGTTTGCGGAGAAGTGACTCGATTGGGAGTTTGGTTTTCAGAAGTATATCGTGTATTTCGGCTCCGGAAATAGATGATTTGATATAGTCAATTGTTTCGAAATCAGTGGTTTTCGATTTCAAATAATCGAGTCCGGCCCTTGATTTACGGCAACGTGGGTTGTGGTAAATTTTAATCATGCTTTGTTGTAGCTTGCAAATGCTCTGGTAAAAATAAGGAAATTGATAAGAGAGAAAATAATTTACCACATTTTAGCCCGATTTTTTGTGTTTGAATGGCATTTGTTAGGAAGAACTAGGATTTCTTATTTGATTTAAAGACATTCGGTTGAGTCAAAAGCCAGAACAAAATGCTTAATTTCTTTATCTTTGAACCTATAAAATAATATGATCAGACGAATGAAAACCCCGATACGATGAGCCGCGGATTTGTGAAAGAAGACGATCAGGAAGAGATTCCCATGGTGCCACCAAGGGCAAATTTACCTGATGGAGTTACAAACTATGTGACACCCAATGGCATGCAAGAATTATTGGCCGAACAACAACAGCTAATCTACGAAAAAGATCATCCGTATACTACAAATGAAAATGAAAGACGGATTGCCTCGAACTTTATTAATGCAAAATTAACTCTATTAAATCAGCGTATTGGCTCTGCAAAGGTTATCAGTCCCGAAGAACAGCCCCAGCACGAGGTGAGATTCGGGGCAAAAGTAAGCCTGAAATCGCTTTCAGATGGTCGGGTTCAGGTTTTTCAGATTGTTGGTGTGGATGAAGCCAGTATAACCAAGGGGAAGCTGTCGTGTTTATCGCCAGGGTTCTGTTGAATAAAAAAGTTGGGGAAAAGGCTGTTTTGAAACGGGAAAAGGACGAGACCGGCTTTGAGATTTTGGATATCAGCTATCAATAAACGCAATTTGTTACATTAATAATGTAGTAAAATAATTGAATTTGAATGTTTTATGATTTTTAATTAAAATGAGAAATCAACATAATTCCAGATTATTAGCCATAATGGCGATTTGCTATTCGTAAGCCTCCATTTAAAAATGACATTATGACAATAATTAAAAATCACTTAACGGCAACTTTTAATGAAGACAACATTCCAAATTTGGTCAAATACACTGCAAATAATTATAGACCGTATGACCCTGCACAGTTTCTCTACAATCTTGTAATAGACTTTCCAAACGAAAAAAAATTTTCTAACAAGTTTATTGAACTTGTATATACGACACTCATATCATGGAATATGAATCAACGGGGAGCAAAACTGAGTGACTTTGACACTTTTAAACAATCATTGCTTGAACATGAAAATACAATTAAATTACTTGAACTAAACAGAATAGATAAACTTGCAGATATTAACGATTTTCAAGAGATTTTAAAATCCCTTTTTAAAAATCTACAAGTTGTTGCTATAGATAAACCTAAGCTTGTGACATTTTCTAAGACACTTCATTTTTTTCTCCCAAATTTACTAATGCCAATTGATCGTACATACACAATAAAGTTTTTTTACAACAATACAAATGTTCCTCAAAGTGATGACAGTCAATTTGATATGTATTTTGATATTTTCAAGCAGTTTATTCAACTCGCAATGTCTTACAGTTTTAATAATCATATCGACAATAAATGGAATAGAAACATTCCAAAAATAATAGACAATGTAATCATAGCTCATGTTAAAAACCATTTGAAAAATGAAAGCATTCAACATTAAAGTTACAGAATACGGTTTAAAAAAAGGAGAAACAGTTTACCCTTCGCATTACACATGGGATTATTGCATTCAAAAAAGGATACCGTACATTATTATTCGTCCAAAAATCAGATATTCCAATATTGACTATGATCTTTTGACAATAAATAAAGGACTAGCATTTAAAAATGGAATTAGCCTAATTGACCATTGGTGGAAATTATATGAAGAATATGTGAATAGAACATCATTTCCAAGAAATCGGATTCCGTTAAGAATAATCGGTGTTATAACTGACAATTTTACTGTTTTTAAAAAAGACCAAGAAACCATGGTAAATATTCTTATGAAAGAAATTGAAAAATTCGTGAATGATAATGGAATTATAGATGTCAAACGCAAAAGGTATTATGACAATACAAAAGAAGCCAACGAAATTGCTAAAAGTAGGGATATGTATTTTTAGAAAATAAATAGGTTAAACAAAAAATGAGAAGAAAAGTGGGTGCTAATGATTAGGAGTTCAAGTGGTCGGAACGATCCAGCATGAACTCCTGTTAACAAGATACAGTTCCTGAACGTATTATAAATAAACCCGTAAAATCACCATGAAAATTAAAATATTTATATTCCTTATCATGGCCCAAATAACCTGTTTTGGTCAGGGATTGAATGGCGAAGTTGGTTTCAATGATGATTTTTTACAACATTCAATTGGTATCGCTGCTGTTGGCGAATACTCTTATATTGTTAAGAGTCAGAGCACTTCAAGTATTTTTACATCCTGTTCACTGGTTAAGATCGATACTCTCGAAAATATAGTTTGGAGCAGTTCAATACAACCTCAATTTGCGGAGACAATGGAGGTTTTTGAGCTTATCCCTTCTGAAGATGGTGGTGTTTATCTTTTGGGATTTGGTATGCAAATATGTGATGTTGGAGGAAACTGCTTTTGGTTCGTTCAGCGTTATAACCCGGATGGAGGGGTGGTTTGGACTAAGATTTGGCCTGACCAAAATAGTTTCATTGTTGAATTAAGTGGCCTTACATTAAGTAATAGAAATGAATTGCTTGTTGGTTATTATGATGCCAACAAATCCAACATATATAAACTGGATGCAGCTGGTATTGTAATAGATAGTTTGCTGGTTTTTCGTTCGAAACTGGAAGGTATTTATGAGGGTAAAATATTTGAAAAAATAGCTTATAAACAAGATACGTTATATGCTTTTGACAGCCTCGGAAACATTCAGGTTACAGTAGGATTTAGTTCAAAAATACAGGATGTTAAGACCGTGAATGACACCATTTTCCTGCTTTCTGAGGATAGTATTTTCATCTTAGATACCAGTTTACGAATAATTGGAGAAGCCAATGTTAATGGCTATACCGATTATTCAAACCTAAAAGTTGACATTAATAAGGTTGAGTTTCTCAGTCATGGATTAATTGATCAATTTATACTTACACTCAATCATCAGTTAATCCTAATGAAAATTCTTGATATACCTTTATGCATTGAAAAAGGAACCCCAAAAGATTTTAGTGATTCTCATTTAGCAACAAGCATTAATTTTAAACTTTCGCAATTCACCACCATTCGTCACCTTGATTATTCGCGCAATTCAGCACAAAATGCATCAATACAATCAACGGATATTGGTATTGTTGAGATTAAACCCACCCAGATAACTATTGCACCTATTCAATGGTATGAAGGGGTGTATCGATTTGAAATTTATGCCGATGTACTAGTTAAAAATTATGGCAATCATATACTAACCGATTGTCGGATTAACCACTTTCTTGGGCAATCATTTGGTTGTGGTTATTTGTGTTATAGCGAGCATTTCTCAAATTTAGACCTTGCGACAAATGAAACAGTTTGGTTATCTCTGGGACTTATTCACGCTGAGGAAAACTTTTTCAATACTGACACTATCACCAGCGAAATATGTGTTTATACAAGTCACCCAAATTTTAAAACAGATGTAAATGTATCGAATGACGAAGCTTGCTTAAATGTTATTATGGGTTATGCAGGTGAACTCGAAATGAATACAAACGAGATGCGACTTTATCCTAATCCGGTTAAATCTTCACTAACCATACAGTTAAATGGTGTTTACGATGCTCAATATTTCGTTTATGATATGCATGGATGGCAAATAACACATGGAAACTTGGTATCAAACACCATTGATGTTGGTACATTGACGAGCGGAATATATATCTTACAAATTAGGTCAATCAATGGATTGCAAAATTATTTTAGGCACTTCGTAAAGGATTAAAATCAAATTTTTCAGGAAACGCACCTGCCCGATATACAAAAGTTGTCGACCGATGGACAAAATTAGCCGTCAGATGCACAAAAGTTACTGCCCGATGCACAAAAGTTGCTGCTCGATACACAAAAGTTGCTGCCCGATGGGAAAAGGTAACCGCCTGATGGACAAAAGTGACTGTCTGATAGATACAACAACCCGCCTAATGGATGCAATAACTCATAAAATTTACATCCATGAAGCTGCAATAATTTTATAAACAATATAATACTTCATTGACGATTTATGATTGATGAATTACTATTTTTACAGGTGAAAATTAATAATTATCAGACATATCAAAACTGATTTGGAGGTATATGGATTATTTTTTAAAACCAATTAACGAGTTACCCTTCATGTTCACGTCAGCTCTACTTAACAGTGGTGGCAATAATTAAGTAAAATGAATTACCAGTGGTATGAAAAAGCTACTTAAATCAAACTCAAAAATCATGCATCATAAAACCATTTTGCTATCGACATTTATCTTTTTGATTACACTTAATTTTCTTCACGGACAAGGCAGATGCGACTCGACAAAA
>JBMOHZ010000218.1:0-4729 GCA_049317585.1 Paludibacter sp. | reverse complement strand
TGCATTGCCCCTAAATCATAGCAATCCTAAAATTATCAAAACGCTTGTTGCTCAACCAACTATAAACAACGAAAGTTTGAAATCGCTTCAAAATAGTTGGAAAACTCACAAACGTAAATTGGTTGTTTTCGGTGTTTTTCCAAAAAATGAGTGCTTATCAAAATTAGCTCAACAACTTGCCAATGAACCTGATGTGGTAGTCATTGCTGAAAACCTTTCGAATATTGCTGGTGACAATATTATTACACAGCCCGAAGCATTATTTGCCAGAATAAATTCATTATCCAATAAGGATTTTTTTGCCCCAGATTTATTGATAACCATTGGACATTCAGTAATTTGCAAGCAATTAAAAATATTTCTGCGCAACCATCAAGCCGTGGAGCAATGGCAAATAGAATCGTCGATGCCTTATGTTGACACTTATAAAAGTCTGACAACGATCATTCCGGGTTTTGCCACTGAAAGTTTAGGAAAAATGCTTTTGGGGTACTGTGAAAGTGACTTTTCTGAAAATTACGGAAATGAAATGGCAACTGTAAATTCGCTCCACAATGAATTCAGTAACGATCAGCCAATTTCGGATATGGTTATAACAAAGCAATTACTTACGTTGATTCCACCAAACACAACTTTACATTTGGCCAATAGCACTTCGGTACGCTGGACACAACTTTTTCCGGCTCACACTGACCTTACCTATATTTGCAATCGAGGCACTTCGGGTATAGATGGAAGCATGTCGACAGCAGCTGGTTATGCTCATGTATCTGGAAAGCCAACCGTTTTTCTGACAGGCGACATTTCGTTTATTTACGATTCCAACGCACTGTGGAACAATTATATTGGCAATAATCTGAAAATTATTGTTATGAATAATAATGGAGGAAATATTTTCCGATTTATTGGCGATAAGGAATTAATGCAGAATAGTCTAGATTTTTTCACCACACCACATCAAGTAAAAATAAAATCGTTGGTTGAAGCTTTCGGATTACACTATTTAGCTTGCGACAAAACAGAAGAATTATCGTCAAATATAAATGCTTTGTTAAATGCTCCAAAAGCAACGGTTTTGGAAATTTTCACTGATGCTGATTTGAATACGGAGAATTATAAAGGATATTTTACAAAAATAAAATTATGAGAAACTGGACAACAATTAAAGAATTTGAAGAAATTAAATTCGAATATTTCGAAGGAATAGCAAAAATCACGATCAATCGTCCTCGATATCGAAACGCATTTACACCCGACACGATTAAAGAAATGATTGAGGCAATGGTTTTTTGTCGTGATAGTCAGGATATTGGAACCATAATACTTACTGGCGAAGGCGATAAAGCATTTTGCAGTGGAGGCGATATCAATGTAAAACAAACGGCTGGATATATTGGTAAAGATGGAATTCCCCGCTTAAATGTGCTGGATTTGCAAAAAATGATTCGTAGTATGCCTAAACCAGTTGTGGCTATGGTAAATGGTTTTGCTATTGGTGGTGGACATGTGCTACACGTGGTTTGCGACCTGTCGATTGCTTCAGAAAATGCCATTTTCGGACAAACAGGTCCAAAAGTAGGTAGCTTCGATGCTGGATTTGGTTCATCGTACTTAGCGCGCATTGTAGGGCAGAAAAAAGCACGCGAAATTTGGTTCCTTTGCAAACAATATTCTGCTGCAGAAGCATTGGAAATGGGATTAGTAAACACCGTAGTACCTTTTGATAAACTCGAAGATGAAACTATAAGTTGGTGCGAGCAAATGATGCAACACTCACCGCTAACATTGCGTATGATCAAAGCCGGACTCAATGCTGAACTTGATGGACAAGCCGGAATTCAGGAATTAGCAGGTAATGCCACCATGCTTTATTATATGACCGAAGAAGCACACGAAGGTAAAAATGCATTTTTGGAAAAACGGAAACCTGATTTTAGCAAATACCCAAAAATGCCATAAATCGCTACAATTTCAATTAACTATTTACCATCCAACTCGAAAATACATTGATATAGTTCCAAAACGAGCGTATAAGTGCTTCGGGTAAATTAGTTTCGAGTAGTGCTTGGCGATAACATTCGAGCCAAACTTTACGACCAGCGACAGTGATTTTAAAAGGCGAGTGACGATTTATCATCATAGGCTTACCTCTATTTTGATTAAAATAATCGTTGCCGCCACATATTTGAATCATAAAATCGGATGAGCGTAGTTTTGCTTTTTCAAAGTCATCATCCGAGCTTGGAAATAAGTGTTTTATTTCACTTTGACGCATTAAATCATAATGTCGGCTCACCATTTTTCGAATACCATCTTCGCCTAAGTGAGCTAAAAATTCGGGATTGGGTATAGTAACTGCTGGACGCTCGCCTTTTTGATATTCGGTAATTATAAGTTCCATTTTTGAGGATTAAATAATAGATTATGCTGTATATTTGCAATTGGAAAACAAACAATTCTCGATTATGTTTACAAACATCAAACATTGCGCAATCATTACCTTGAAATAAATTATCGTTTATGTTGAATATTTATCGTGCATCGGCTGGTTCGGGAAAAACACATCGTTTGACAGGTGATTATATTCGCTTGCTTTTCAGCAGAAAAAACGAACACATCTACCGTAAAATTTTGGCTGTTACGTTTACGAATAAAGCTACTGAAGAGATGAAGTCGCGTATTCTGAAGGAGTTACATGCACTAAGCACTGGTCAGGATTCAGATTACCGTTCCGATTTAATGCAGGTATATTCGCTCACTTCGGAAGCCGTAAATCATCGGGCACGCAAAATTCTAATAGCCATTTTGCACGACTATTCTTCGTTTTCAATTAGTACTATCGATAAGTTTTTCCAACAAGTAATTCGAGCATTTGCACGCGAAATTGGCGTACAAGGTGGTTATAATCTAGAATTGGATAGCGATACTACGCTGCAACAATCCATCGACAATCTTTTTTTAGACTTAAATAAAGAGGAAAACAAACAATTACTCACGTGGCTTACAAACTTTGCCGAGGAGCGCATCGAACAATCGGAAAGTTGGAATCCACGAAAAAATATAGAAAGTCTGGGGCAAGAAATTTTCAAAGAAAGTTATCAGAACAAAGCTGAAGAAACGAACCGAAAACTACACGACCGAGAATTTCTTACATCCTACCGCACAAAACTGCGTATAATAAAAACCAGTTTCGAAGAAAAAGTTACCGCGCTCTCAAAGCAACTGCTCCAACAAATCCAAGATGTAGGTTTAACTACTGAAAGTTTTAAATATGGCAAGGCTTCGGGCATGAATAATTTGAATAAGATTGTGGCTGGTGACTATAGCATAGGCGAACGATTTAGAACTTCGGCTGAGGCAGTTGAAAATTGCTACACTGCAAAAAAAACACCTGCCGAAATCGTTTCGGCTATCGAAAGCATTTATGCTAATGGACTTCAACAAGGTATAATTCAACTAATTGAATGGCTCGAAAATGACATTATTTTTTATAATTCGGCAGTTATTATTTTAAAAAACATCAACACACTAGGCATCCTTACCGACCTAGCCATGCAGATTAAAAAGCTGACCGATGAGCAAAACTCCATGCTAATTTCCGATTCCAATATGCTACTTAATCGTATTATTGATAATTCGGACACGCCTTTTGTTTACGAAAAAACGGGCATCAACATCGACCATTTTATGATTGATGAGTTTCAGGACACTTCAGTTCTTCAATGGAAAAACTTTTTGCCACTCTTAACCAATAGTTTAGCTGCCGACAACTTTAATTTAGTAGTTGGCGATGTGAAACAAAGCATTTACCGCTGGCGAAATTCCGACTGGAAACTGCTCGACGAGAATGTATTACATGATTTTAGAAGCGAACAATTATCGGAAATTACTTTAGAAACAAATTGGCGTAGCGATAGCAATATTGTGGCTTTTAATAACGAATTTTTCAAAACTGCCGCTGTGCTACTTCAGCATAAATTAAATAATATACTTGAACCCGTGCTTGGCGTTTATCCCGAAATGGAAAAACACACCAAGCGTATTTTACATGCTTATGGGCAAGTACAACAACAAGTTTCGCCAAAAGCAAACCAAGGGCGTGTGGATATCCGCTTTTTGGACCGAAAAGAAAACGAAAATGGTTGGAAAAATGAAAGTTTGAAGCAATTGCCAGCTATTTTGGAAGATTTGCAAGAACGAGGATATAAACCGGGCGATGTGGCAATACTGGTTAAAAAGAATGATGAAGCTCGCGATGTAATTCACACATTGCTAAGCTACAAAACTTCCAACAAGGCTCGAAGTGGACTTAGTTATAATGTAATGGGAAACGAAGGATTATTAATTTCATCGGCTTCCACCGTACGTTTTATTACCAGTATTCTGAAGTTAATCATTACGCCGCTGGATAGTATTAGCAGAACCATAGTGAGTTATGAGTATGCCAGGGCTTATATGCATTTACCGGCCAACGAGGCTGTTCAAGTTTGTTTCTCGGGAGGTGAAAATCCTTCAAACTTCTCCCACTTATTTACCGAGGAACAAAACAAAACTCTATCTGAAGTAAAAAACGCATCTATTTATGATTTAGTCGAAAAGATTATTTCTATTTTTAAACTCGATAAATGGTACAATGAAACTGCATTTGTGCAAGGTTTTCAGGATGTGATTTACAAATTCACAAATGGCAAAAATACCGATATATTTAGTTTTATAAAATGGTGGGATA
>JBMOHZ010000217.1:0-4749 GCA_049317585.1 Paludibacter sp. | reverse complement strand
CTTTTCTGATTATTCAAGCTCCATGCTGTGTATGAATAAACTTTTTATTGGCTCCTTTGAGTTTAAATAATGATAAAAACATAGAAATGAAAGCTTTAGGAAGTGTTAGTATGGCTTTAAATGTTTGTTTATTATAAAATTTTGAGGGTATGCTTAGCAAATACGCCACTACTACAGACCCAAATACTGAAGTCCAACACTCTGATGAAATAGACATTAAATTGTTTTCAGGAAATACATATTGAAATACCATGTAAAATGCAGTAATAATGGCAGTTATTCCTAAAAGTAAAACGCGTGGTGGCGAAATCATTTGATATACTTTATCAAAGAAATCAATATTCCCATTCAGCAATAGCTGTTTTACACCCGAGAAAAAGAAGCGTCCAAAGTAGATAAATTGAGCCGATAACCAACGTTTTCGTTGATTTTCAAACACTTCTACTTTCTGAACTTTTTCATCGTAAACCAATGCCTCGCTGAGGTATTCAATGGTATAACCGTCACGTAAAAGTGTTAATTCCAGTTCTTTGTCAAACCCACCAATAGCATGAATTTCGGACATACGTTTTTTGAAAAGTGTGTAGTCAAATGCCATTCCAGAGCCAATAAGAGCCGACGAAAGACCCAACATTCGATGTCCTTTACGAAAAATGGAGTTGTTAAGTTCTTCGCTCACAGCATCCAAAACAGCAAATGAGGTGTTGGTGTTTTTGGCTACTCTATGTCCTTGTACTACAGTATATCCAGCATCAAAAGCATCGTTTATTTTCGATACAAAATCTGGTGCCATTACATTATCAGCATCCAAAACTAATGCAATTTCGTAATCGGATGGCAATATTGACATTGCTTTGTTCAAAGCTTTGGATTTGGTGCTTTTGTCGAACGAAACTTCGATAAGTTTGACAGGTAATTTTTTTAATAAGGCAATTGTATTGGGTTGAAACGAATCAGCTATGATAACTACATCAAATTTTTCGGAAGGATAGTTTTGTACTAATGCTTTTTCGGCTACATCTACAATTACATTGTCTTCTTTGTATCCAGGTATTAATACTGCCACCTTACGTAAACGGGAAATAGAAACTAGCTTTTGCTTTTTTTTAAATATTGAGCCTATGGCAAAAATTAACACATAGATTGCTGCAACGGCAAAATAGATGTAAACTACATATTCAAAAATATGTATTATTAAGTAAATGATATTCATGGTGTTACCTTATCAGGTGAATTAGTAAACTGGTAACTGCTAAAATAATAAATAACGGGAGATAGAAATAATCATGCTCCCGTTATCCAATTATTTATACATTTATAGCTCTACGACCTATGCTGTGGTATTTGAAACCAAATTCAATAATTTGTTCAAGGTCAAAAATATTTCTTCCGTCAAACAATACTTTATCATTCATAAGTCGCTCCATAACTTTGAAGTTTGGAAGGCGGAACTCACTCCATTCGGTTACAACTGCCAATGCATCAGCACCAATAAGTGTTTCGTACATATCCTTGCAGAATTTCACTTTGTCGCCCAATACGCGTTGTGCTTCGTGCATAGCTATAGGGTCATAAACATTTACAATAGCTCCTTTTTCGAGTAAACTTTCAATTAGAACCAACGAAGGTGCTTCGCGCATGTCATCTGTTTCGGGTTTGAATGATAATCCCCATATTGCTATGGTTTTACCTTTAATATAACCACCAAAATGTGTCATTATTTTTTTGAAAAGGACTGTTTTTTGGTTCATATTTACTTCTTCAACCGCTTGCAAAACTTTTAAATCGTAATCCAAACTTTTAGCCGTTTTAATTAAAGCCTGTACATCTTTAGGGAAGCAAGAACCTCCATAGCCAACGCCCGGATATAAAAATCTATTTCCAATACGTGAGTCGGCACCTATGCCTTTACGCACTTGATTAATATCGGCTCCAACTATTTCGCAAAGATTGGCTATGTCGTTAATAAAGCTGATTTTTGTGGCCAACATGGAGTTTGCTGCATATTTCGTCATTTCCGAAGACGTAATATCCATGACAAAAATTGGATGATTATTCAATACAAATGGTTTATAAAGTCTTTTTAAAACTTTTTCAGCTGCTTCACTTTCCACGCCAACTACTATACGGTCGGGTTTCAAAAAGTCATCTACTGCATTTCCTTCTTTAAGGAATTCAGGATTAGATGCCACGTCAAATTCCACGTTTACACCACGTTTGTCCAATTCTTCCTGTATGGCTGCTTTCACTTTTTTGGCTGTACCTACTGGAACAGTACTTTTTGTTACTATTACCGAGTAGTTGTTTAAATGTTGGCCTATTTCGCGGGCTACACCAATTACATATTTCAAATCGGCGCTTCCATCTTCATCGGGTGGAGTTCCTACAGCAATAAAAATAGCATCGCTATCGTTTACAACTTCGGCTAAGTTTGTTCTGAAAAATAATCTTTCTTTCAGAACGTTACGTTTTACAATGTCTTCTAATCCAGGCTCATAAATAGGCATAATGCCATTGTTGAGACTGTCGATTTTGCTCTGATTTACATCGATACAGTATACTACTGCACCAGTTTCGGCCAAACAGGCGCCCGATACAAGGCCTACATAGCCAGTTCCTACAATTGAAATGTTCATAACACTATAGTTTTTGGAGTTAATACTGAAAATTCTTTATAATTGTTTTTTTATACTCAATTTTAAATGCTCCTTTATTGCATAAAATATTCGTTGGCAAATATAGAGCATCAAAAACGAATAGATTGTAATATATTTCGGAAAAATGCTATCGCAAATTAAATTATTTTTGTAATATATTTTGCTACAAATATATAAAAATTTAATGTTCAAACGAAATATTTTGAAAAATAATGCTCGTTTTCGAAGATATTTTGATGCCTATTTATAGGTATTTTGTATGTAAAGTGATATTATTCGACTAGTTTCGGAATTATATCATTAATTTTGTACACTTATTTTAAACCTACTCAATAGTTATTTGTTTTAAGGGCAAAAAGGACTAAATGTAAATTTAATTTTCAAAATAATGAATATATCCAAAAACGAAAAACGGACATTATGGGTGGTTATGCTAACTGCCATAACCATGTTGGTGGAAATTTTTTACGGAATAAGCACAAAATCAATGGCCTTGTTGGCCGATGGTATACATATGGGTTCGCATGTTTTTGCTATCGGACTCAGTTGGATTGCGTATGTATTGGTTCGTAAGCTTACGAAAAAAGCTAGTTTCACAGGCGATGGGTCTAAAATTTTAGCTCTTTCGGGTTATAGTAGTGGACTTATTTTGTTGCTTTTTGCATTATTTATTATGGTTGAGGCAGTAGAACGTTTTTTTGTTCCACAAAACATACTATATAACGATGCGATATTTGTGGCAATTGTTGGTTTAATTGTAAATATTATAAGTGCTCGATTGCTACATCACGAGCATCACGAGTCCGATCATAATATTAAAGCGGCTTACCTGCATGTATTAGCCGATGCACTTACAAGTGTTTCGGCTATTGTAGGTTTAATAGTGGCAAAGTATTGGAATATAGCATACGTCGACCCACTAGTAGCAATAGTAAGCTCACTTGTTATTATTAAATGGTCAGTAGGTTTATTAGCTTCATCGTCGCGCGATTTAATTGACTTTGCTCCCCAAAAGCAAAATAATTCAGAAGTTTAAGCATGTCAAAAAAAAATAAATATTTATCAGATATTACTACTAGTAACGAAGCTATCATTACCAAAGTGCTCGGACATGGAGCTTTTCGCAAACGTATAACCGAAATGGGTTTCGTAAAAGGGAAATTAGTAAAGGTTATTAAAAATGCACCTTTGTTAGATCCTGTGGAATATGAAATAATGGGTTATAATGTTTCTTTACGTCGAAGCGAGGCTAGTCTTATCGAGGTGGTGTCGGTTGCCGATTATCATAGTGCCGATACCGATTTCAATGGTGTAATTGACGAGGAAAAACTGAAACGATCGGCTCTAAAAAAAGGAAAAACCATAAATATCGCACTAGTTGGCAATCCAAATTGTGGAAAAACCACTTTGTTCAATTTTGCATCGGGTTCGCATGAGCGTGTAGGTAATTATAGTGGCGTAACAGTTGATGCTAAAGAAGCGAAAGTCAAAAGGGAAGATTATGTTTTTCGGTTAGTTGATTTGCCGGGAACATATTCCATTACCGAATACTCGCCTGAGGAATTGTATGTACGCAAGCATATTACCGAAAAAATGCCCGATATTGTAGTCAATGTGGTTGATGCATCGAACTTGGAGCGCAATTTATTTCTTACCACACAACTTATTGATATGAATATTAAAGTGGTAATAGCACTTAATATGTACGACGAGTTGGAAAAAAAAGCAGTCAAGTTTGATTATGTAGCTTTGAGCGAAATGCTTGGAATACCTATTATTCCAACAGTTGCACCTAAGGGGCGTGGAATTGATGCTTTGTTTGCAAAACTTATTGAAGTGTACGAGGATAGAGATCCCATTGTACGTCATATTCATATCAATTATGGCGAAATAATTGAAAAATGCATTCGTGATATTCAGACCGAAATTTGGAAGAATCCTAAGATCAGAGATAAAATATCGTCGCGTTTTGTAGCTATTAAATTGCTCGAAACCGATAAAACCATGCTGCATTATTTAAAGCAATTCGATAATTATGAGAATCTTAAGTCGGTTGCAAAATCCACTGTTCTTCATCTCGAAAAATCGCTGA
>JBMOHZ010000216.1:0-4786 GCA_049317585.1 Paludibacter sp. | reverse complement strand
CATTGCAGCTTTCCGCGACATGAATAATGCTGCTCCAACCGTTTGTTTCGGTTTCGAGAGTATGCCCGGACATCAAAAAGATCCAGGACGTGGTGGTTATTCTGGAACAGCCGTTGGTGGTGGAACTTTTGGTGGATGCGGATTTTTTTCTGCACCAATCGGTGGATTGTGGGATGCATTGTTATCAGAAGGACGTAACTTTTGGTTGTTTGCTAACTCCGATAGCCACAACGAAGTAGGCGATTTTTACCCTGGCGAATACCAGAAAAACTATACATATACAGCCGGAAAGTCGGCTCAAAACATTGTAGATGGATTGCGTTCAGGTAATACTTGGGTGGTTGAAGGCGATTTGATTGACTCATTAATATATAAAGTAGAAACCATTGGAACCGAAAAAGTAACCGGAGTAATGGGTTCGAGCATGGTAATCAACAAAGGAAAATCAGTTAAAATTACAATCAAAGCACGTGACCCACAAGGTAATAATTTCAATACTTATAGTCCATATACTAATCCTGAATTAAACCACATCGATATCATTAAAGGAAAAGTTACTGGAAAAATAGATCCCGCTTCACCAAATTACAACGTTCAAACTGTAACAACTACTTCTGTAATTGCACGTTTCGATGGAGTGGGTGGAGTAACCGATACAAAAAGCATTACAAGTCAAAAATGGACCAGTTTAGGTAACGGTTGGGTTGAAATGTCTATGATTGTTCCAAATGTAACCGACTCGGTTTATTTCCGTTTGCGTGGTTCTAACTTAGGTTTAAATGTAACCAACGAAACAGATGCCGATGGCAATCCATTAGCAGATGCTTTAATGGGAGCAAATGATGCAACAAAGGCTTTTGCGGATCTTTGGTTTTATTCAAATCCGATTTTTGTATACACTACCCCGGTTAAAACAGCTAAATTTCAAATCAAACAAGGTTCTGACGATTTAGAAGAAAGAATTGCAGCCGAAAGTGGACAAACTCAAACAAACACTGTTGGTTCGGTAGATTGGACAAGTAGCGATTTAGAATTGGGTTGCGAAGGAAGCGCAAATGCTTCTCCACAATTAATAGGATTACGTTTTGCAGGTATAAATTTACCAAAAAACTTTGTTATTTCGAATGCCTATATCGAAACTGAAGTGGATGAAGCCACGATGGTAGATCCAAGCAATTTGGTTATATGGTCTGAAAACAATGATAATCCTGCTACATTTACAAATACAGCTAATTGTTTGACTTCACGCCCAAAATCGAGCGAGTCTGTGAACTGGACAGTTCCAACCGGAACAGGTAATGTGGTGGATCAAAAATTCAATTCAATTAGTATAACATCGTTGGTTCAGGCTAACCTTAACAGAACTGGTTGGGCTGCTGGAAATGCAATGGCATTTTATATTAAAGGAAGTGGACGCCGTGTTGTAGAATCGTACGAAGGTGAAGCTTCGGCAGCAGCAGCTTTAGTAATTGAATATGTTATGTCAGAGCAAGACATTAAGGATATGCAAGCAGCCGACGAAACTGCTTATTTGGCTTCGTTGCCTGAGATAAATATGATTTATACATCCGATTCGCATTACGGTATTACTCGTACAAGTTTTCAAGGTGCAGCAACTGTAAATGCACAGGTTGTTAATGCAGCCATGGTTGCTAAAATGAATGAAATGTCAACAGTGGTTTTGCCAAACGACAATGGAATAAAGGCCAATCAACCCATTGGAGCAATTGATTTTGTTATCAATACAGGTGATATTTCTAATCGTCAGGAAAGTGCATCTTCAATTCAATCGGCTGCAACTTCATGGAATCAGTTTTCTGCAGATTATATCAGCGGTTTAACCCTGAAGAATAGTTTAGGTCAAAATGCAAAATTACTTTTGTCTCCGGGAAATCATGATGTGTCAAATGCAATTGGATATACGAAAACATTGAATCCGGCTATTGATAAAACAACAATGGTGAACATGTATAATATGATGTTGAACCCTTCAGTTCCCAAAACTACTGCTGATTATGATTACACAACCGACAAGATAAATTACTCAAAAAACATTGGTGGAGTTCACTTTATGTTTGTTACTTTGTGGCCCGATTCTGCAAACCGTGTTTGGATGGCTAACGATATGGCTTCGATAAGTGCTACTATGCCTGTGGTTATTTTTACACACGACCAACCAGCCATTGAAACTAAACATTTGCGCAATCCAAACGGATCACACACCATTAATGGTACTGACAAGTTTGAGAATATGGTGGAAGAGGTTTGTAAAGATGGTTTGGCTGTTACAGCTCCTTCAACTATTGAGCAAAGAGGTTTTGCAAGTTTTGTGAAATCACACCCAAATATCAAAGCTTATTTCCATGGTAATTCAAACTGGAATCAGTTCTATACTTACACCGGACCTGATAATGATATAGCATTGAGAACCATCCGCATTGACTCACCAATGAAAGGTGAAGGCGAAGTTGGTAATAACTCAACTACCGATGATAAAAAATTATCGTATCAGGTTATCTCGTTGGATCCGGTTTCTAAAAATATGACAGTTCGTCAATGTTTATGGAATCCGACTGCAACTGCAGGTGCACCAGTTCAATGGGGCGAAAGTATCACTTTTGCATTGAGTGTAGCCGATTCGTTAGCTGCAGTTGCAAATTCCTTGACAGAAACAAATTATTCAATTCCATCTTGGACTTTATTGAAACGTGCAGTTATAGCCGCTGTTGCTGCAAAAGATTCAGCTTCAACCGCTCAATTACAATTAGCTTTGAATGGTCTTAAAGCAAATGATACTCCCTATAGTATTAGCACTACATTTAATGGAAGTCCAACAAGTCAGTTAGGTTTTGCTTGGTATACCAATGCAGGTGTAACAGATGGAAAAGTGGAAATAGTTGCCGGAAATTCAACTGATTTTACTACACCTTTGTATAGTATAACTGCAACAGCTACACCTTTGAATAATGTAAATTACAATGTTTCAAATAATAATCTTACTGCTTTAGCGGGAATTGCATCTAATTCAAAAAGAAGTTATGTAAGCAACAAAGCGTTAGCTACAGGTTTAACTCCAAACACTACCTATTCATTCCGTGTAGGTAAAACGGGAGCATGGAGCGAAGTTGGGTCATTTACAACGGCGAAAGATACGAAAGAACCTTTCTCATTTGTTTATACTACCGACCCTCAAGCCAATGCAGTTGAAATGTTCGACATTTCGCAAAAAACAACTCATGCTGCTCACAGCATGTATCCAAATGCTAATTTCTGGTTAAGTTGCGGCGATTTGATAGAAACTTCAGGTTCGACGAACTCTGAATGGGAATACGAACAATTTTTTGCTACACAACAAGATATTTTCATGAAAAAACCATTGGCAGCTGTTATTGGAAATCATGATCAATCGTCGAATAAGAACTTTACAAACCACTTCAATACTGCTGGTCCAGCATTTGATGCAACTTCAACAACACCGGGTAGTATCTACTCGTATGTGTACGGCGATGCATTATTTATGGCCTTGAATTACGAAGATTATGGTGTGGCTGGTCGATTAACAGATATTGCAAATTGGATGCGTGCTCAAGTGGCTGCAAACCCAAATGTAAAATGGAGAATTGTTCACTACCATAAAACCATATATACTGGTTCAAGTTCACACCAAAGCGATACAGATGGAAAAACAGTGCGCGATGCTTTAGCTCCAGTATTTGATGAGTTACATATCGACTTAGCTTTGCAAGGACACGACCACGTATATGAAGTTATGGGACCTATCAATGCAAAAGCATTGGTTACAAATGCCGTTAAAAATCAAATAGACGTTACTTTTGATGCACGTACAAATGTTACTGCAAAACAAGGTGGTATTTTCAATACGTTGAATGGAACCTTGTATTTCTTGAACAATTCTGCTGGACGTAAAAAGTACGAACCACGTTCTCAATCTCAAATGGCAGCTGTTGAAACTGGTTTAGGCTTAAGCAATTATTTTGGTATGTTCAGTGGTCGTTTCGGTCAAACAGGAAATCCTACGTTTAGTAACATTACAGTAAGCACCGATACTATCGATGTGAAAACATACGAAGTAAGTGACTTAGGTGTTGCTTCTCCGTTTGATAGTTTCAAAGTGGTAAAATCAACTGATTTCACTACCGGTGTTAAGAATGTTGGTGCCAATGGTCAGGATGCTATTAGCGTTTATCCTATTCCTGTTAAAGATTATGCTTACATTACGTTCAAAAATAATGTAAAAGCAAAAGTAGATGTCTATTCAATAAATGGAACGCTTGTAAAATCAGAATCAATTAATGGCTCAACTCAAATTAATTTGAGTAAACTTTCGAAAGGGAATTACATTATGAAAGTGAGTGCAGGAAACGATAATTATTCTGTGAAATTTATCAAAGAATAAAATTATGACTTGATGAAGTAATTATCATCGAATAGATTACTAAACCATTTTACAAATGGTTGGATTAATAGCACCTATAGTCAACAAGTGAAAGCGTTGACTTTGGGTGTTATTTTTTTACAAAATTCGCTTTTTAACGATAAAGTTATATGAAAATTTTATTAATTGTAATGTAAATGAAATATTGTTGAATTATAAGTAGTTTAGGTCTGCAATTTTCACGTTATAAATAACTCAACTATATGATAATATGTAAAATAGAAATATATTTGCCATATTAAAATCATATCGATTATTACTACATTTTAAGAATCTCAATATGTTAAAAATATCAGCATATCAAATTGCCGAAAGCATTGATATAAAAAG
>JBMOHZ010000215.1:0-4793 GCA_049317585.1 Paludibacter sp. | reverse complement strand
TTCCACTTCTTCCTTCGTAGGATTTTTCAACTCCAGTTTATTTTTTTTGTTATACCCACAAATATCCTGATGGAATTTATTCGGATTCAGCCCTTTGAGCGCTTCAACAGATTGAATACCCGTTTTCATTATCACGTCAGCCCATTCGGCAGGAATACCAAGTTCAATAAACTTTTCGGGTCCTTCTTTTTTAATCACTTTTTCGGGTTTCATTTGTGGGAAGAAAAGCACTTCCTGTATAGCCTGTTGGCCAGTCATAAGCATTACTAAGCGGTCCATACCAATTCCCATACCCGATGTTGGAGGCATACCATATTCCAACGATCGCACAAAATCCATGTCGATAAACATGGCTTCGTCGTCGCCTTTTTCGCTGAGTTTTAACTGATCCTGAAAGCGGCCTAACTGGTCAATTGGGTCATTGAGTTCGGAATAAGCGTTGGCCAATTCTTTTCCATTTACCATTAACTCAAAACGTTCGGTCAGTTCCGGATTATCGCGGTGACGTTTACACAAAGGGCTCATTTCCATTGGATAATCGGTAATAAATGTAGGTTGAATATAATTTCCTTCGCATTTTTCACCAAAAATCTCATCAATCATTTTGCCTTTTCCCATGGTTTCATCTGCATCAATATGCAGTTTTTTACACACTTCGCGCAATTCATCCTCGTTCATTCCATTAATATCAATGCCTGTATGTTCTTTAATGGCATCAATCATAGTTACACGCTTAAATGGTGTTTTAAAACTGATGGTTTTTTCGCCCACTTGCAGTTCGGTAGAACCATTTACGTCCATACAAATTTTTTCAATCATATTTTCGGTAAATGTCATCATCCAGTTGTAATCCTTGTAGGCCACATATATTTCCATGGCCGTAAATTCAGGATTATGCGTGCGATCCATACCTTCGTTGCGGAAGTTTTTGGAGAACTCATAAACGCCTTCGAAACCACCTACAATAAGTCTTTTGAGGTATAATTCGTTGGCTACACGCATATAAAGTGGCATGTCCAACGCATTGTGATGGGTTATAAACGGACGAGCCGATGCACCACCCGGAATGGCTTGCAACACAGGTGTTTCAACCTCAATATAGCCTTCGGAATTGAAATATTCACGCATGGAGTTGTAAACACGTGTACGTTTCAGAAAAATATCTTTTATTCCCTCGTTTACCACCAAATCCACATAGCGCTGACGGTAACGTTGTTCGGGGTCTTCGAATGCATCAAAAGCAACACCGTCTTTGTATTTTACAATTGGCAGTGGGCGTAACGACTTGCTCAACACAGTAAGTTCCTGAGCATGAACGCTTATTTCGCCCATTTGTGTGCGGAAAACAAAACCCTTGATACCAACAAAATCGCCAATATCCAACAGTTTTTTAAACACACTATTATACATTTCAGGTTGCGCTTCGGTGCTTATATCGTCGCGACTAACATATACTTGTATGCGGCCTTTGGAGTCCTGCAGTTCCATAAACGATGCTTTACCCATTATCCGTCGGCTCATTATGCGTCCAGCCACACAAACCTGTACAGCAGTTTCGTTGTCGGTAAATGAGTTTTTTATGTCGGTCGAAAATGCGTTAGTTGGATACAATGCGGCAGGATAAGGATCAATGCCGAGGTTTCGTAATTCGTTCAAACTCTGACGTCTGAACAGTTCTTGTTCACTTAATTCAATACTCATGTGTGTAATATTTGCAAATTGCGGCAAAATTACAAAAAAATAAGGACAATAGATAATTTATTAGCTTAACAAAAGTCCAAAAAAACTAAACAACTATAAGGAAATTTTGAAAATTCGGATGAATTGTCGTATTTTTGTCAAAAAATTTACCCGTTATGCTTATAAAACTTATTGCAATTCCGTTTTCAATACTTGCCTATTTTTGGTTTTTATTTTCAATCTGCCTTTTTCATCCTATCCAGTGGATATGCTTGAAAGCATTTGGATATCAGGCACATAAGCGTAGTGTTGATTTTCTTGATTTGTTTCTGATGCTTACTCCTAACTTATTGCTTTCAACAAGCAAATGCGAGAACATAGAATTGATACCTAGTGGCAAACCAATTATTTTTGTGGCCAATCATCAAGGTATTTTCGATATTGTAGGCATGGCTTGGTTTTTACGGAAATTTCATCCTAAGTTTGTGAGCAAAATAGAATTGGGTAAAAACATACCAAGCATTTCGTTTAATCTAACACATGGTGGTTCAGTACTTATCGACCGCAAAGACCCTAAACAAGCTTTGCCACTTTTGAAAAAAATGGGCGAATACATTGAACTTCACAAACGTTCCACCATTATTTACCCCGAAGGTACACGTACTCGCGACGGAAAACCAAAAGAATTTGCTCCAAACGGATTAAAAATTCTTTGTAAATATGCCCCAAGTGCTATTGTAGTGCCAATAACCATCAATAATTCGTGGAAGGCGTTCCGTTACGGCAAATTCCCTCTCGGAATTGGAAATCGTATTACATTCACTGTTCATCAACCAATAGCAGTAAGCGAAGTTGATTTCAACACCCTTTTTGATTACACACACAAAGCCATAGTTGATGGAATAAAAAAATAGATTTTAAGTCATTAAGAACGCAAATAACGCAAATAACCGCAAATTTAATAAAATCACAGATAATTATTTTACATTAATTAATAAGTTGTGACAAGTTGAAATTTGCGAGAATTTGCGTTATTTGCGTTCAAAAAAATCTTTGATACTGCCTGGTTTTCTTTATTCCTTTACGTTGGGCAGTTCCAAACCGTAGCCTTTTTTCTTGTCCTCGGCTTTGAGTAAATAGGCAAATACTATAGCCAACATACCAAAGCATGCAAAAATCAACATAGGTATAGTATAGTTGTACTGTGTTATTAATTGCATTTTACCTTCAATTAGTTGTTCTTCGGAACTGATAATACAATACTTATCAAGCACATAACCAATTAACAAAGGCACACCCATTAATCCCCAGTTTTGAACCCAGAAAATCATGGCATAAGCCGTTCCAAGTTTACTGTGTGGTATAATTTTAGCCACTGCTGGCCACATGGCCGAAGGCACCAACGAGAACGCCACTCCCAATAACATAACCAAACCAATAGCTACACTAAAACTATTGAGCGATGGTATTGAAAATAATAGATGCACAATAACCAACAGTATGGAGCCCAAAATCATAATGCTTGCGGCTTTGCCTTTTTTATCAGAAATACCACCAAATAAAGGTGTGAGTAGCAGCGCACTAAATGGCAATAAGGCTGGGATATAACCCGCAAAAGTATCGTCGACCTGAAATTTTTGAACAATAAGATTGGTAGCAAACTTAATGAATGGAAAAACCGCCGAATAAAACAACACACAAAGAATGGCAATATACCAGAATGCACGATTTTTGGCAATATCCAATACATCTGTAAATTTAAATTCTTCTTCACTTTCAACTCCTGCAGCTGTTTCTTCGCGGTCTAACTTTTTATCCATAAATGTAAAAAGTAAAAATACGAGCAAACCTACGCAAAGTAAAATCATAGCCACAATAACTGGTGTACTTACATTGTTTGTAAGTTTGTAAAGTGGCAGTGGAGTAAACATGGCCAATGCCGTTCCAATACGTCCGGTTGAGGTATTTAAACCAATGGCTAAAGCCATTTCCTTACCTTTGAACCAACGAACTACTGCTTTATTGGCCGATATCCCAAACATTTCGCAACCCACACCAAATATACCAAAACCAAGTCCGGCAATAACAGCCGATTTAGAAGTAGGACTCAATAATTGAAACGAGCCTATCGAAAGTTCGTACGTGCCAGCACCAATATGCCCATCGATAGCCCAATACTTAATAAATGCACCAATAAGCATAATAGCGATGGCTAGCACACCTGTAAATCGTGTTCCGAGTTTATCCAAAATCATTCCGCTGAAAACCAGCATAAGCAAAAATACATTGAACCAACCATAACCGCTGGTAAAAAAACCATATTCGGTAGCAGTCCAATTTAAGTTTCCCTGTAGTTTTTCCTGCAATGGAGCCATGGCATCCGTCAGGTAATACATACACATCATGGTGAACGAAACAAGGATAAGAACAAACCAACGTGCCGATTTTGAATCGCGCAACGATGATGAAATTTTTTCTGTCATAAACTTTTTGTTTGTAAAATTCGTTTTTATACTAACTATTGCTTTGTATCGAGCAAAACAGCCGCAAATCTAATTAAAAAAATTGATTTTTTGGTTTAAAATGCCATTTTTACTGCTTTTGTCAGTTTTTTTTATTAGGTATTATTTTTGATACAAGAGAAAAACATCATAAATGAATTACATTTTTGGTGAAACAACTCAATTGATTCAAACTTTTCATTAAATTTGTCGATTCAATAACACACTATCAGTTATGACTATTAACTATTCAGAATCATTACATAACGTACTATTATACAGTGCGCAAGAAGCCGAACGATTAGGCAATAACTTTATTGGCCCCGAACATCTTTTGCTCGGACTACTCCGCAACGGAAATGGGAAAGCTATAGAAATACTCAATCAGACACATATTAACCTGCTTAAAGTGAAGCAAATAATTGAAAGTCAGATACGTACCGATTTGGAACCTACAGGTGCTGAATTACCAGTATTAAAAAGTGCTGAACGTATTAAAAAAATAATGGAACTCGAAGCTCGTTCACTTATGAACGATACGGCCGACACCGAACATTTATTATTGGCTATTTTAAAAGAAAACAATGGTTTTTTGCCACTTCATGATGGTAG
>JBMOHZ010000214.1:0-4799 GCA_049317585.1 Paludibacter sp. | reverse complement strand
TCAGTCCTAATAAATTTTAATTAATAATCCGTCCAACTTTTTGGGGGCAGATCAATGTTTGTAATCGGCTGTTTTTGTTATATTACATTTACTTTTCGTGCTTGTAAAGCATTTTTTGACCCGTCCAACCTGATATATCTATTTAAGGTGGTGCGTCAGGTGGGAACCAGCGGTCACGACCAACGTGAGTAATTTTGGAATCCTACCTTCACTTTACTATTAGGAACCAACGGTCTTGAGCTTGCGAAAAATTACAATCCGATAAAAATTCAAAATATATTTTTATCTTTGTGTTGGCAATGAAAATATAAGTATTTCGGACCTGTCCCGAGTATCGGGATTGAAAATCCCAACGACGGCGCGCAATTTCCTATATCTGGCGAGACGTGGTAAAAACAAATAAATTAATAAAGATTTTATTATGGGAAGAAATTTATTGATATTAGTAATCACACCTATTTTATTAATTTCATGTATTAGAAAAAGCAGTATAAGTGATTCTCGTTTAGAAGAAGCAAAAAGAGCGGTTGTAATATCACAAGATGCTGACTCTTATTGTGATGTCGACATGTATTACTCAAATGATCATCCGGAGTTATATATGGAGCAACTTCCTTATGATTTAGTTATGTGCAAAGCTAATAATGATTTTTCTTGTTTTCGATTCTATGAAAACTACCTTAAAATTAGTAATTCAGGTAAGTTTGAGAAGTCATCAATAATTAAGCTGGACAAACCTGAACAAGACTTCCTTATTTACATTTTAAATAAAGGGGCAATCTTAGGTGATGAATACTGTAGAAGCTATTTATATTATTACTACAAGAATGGGATAGCAGTAAAAAAGGATTTATTAAAAGCGGATAGCCTAAGTAGATTTTTCCCTGAAGGTCATTTTGATAAAATACCTTTATAAAACTCCGCTCGTCGTAGGTTAATAAAATGCAAATGGCTTGGCGAAGCGTCTTTCGCTTCGTCGGGCTAAAAGCAAAGCTCCGGCTTTGCATATTTAACACAAATATAATATTAAAAGCAGGAGCTTTTATTTTAACCGAGCGTAGACTGGAGCTATACGCTCAGCGCCAAGTGCGAGATTATACGCTACTGAGAGCAGGGGTATTCGAACACCTGGAAGTAATTATCCTCATGTTGCTGCAAAAAATGCTTCTAATGTGAGAATTGATCCTAGAACTGAAGTTCCAGTTTCAAGGAATAGTTGTGGCCCAATAGGCAACCATACAGAAATTGAATATGATTTATGATATATATGAAAGAATATTATAGTATTGGAGTTCTAAAAGACATTTATCTAGAGGATAGTTATGTTTTAGAAATTATTGAAAAATTAGATAAGATAGTGTTTAAAATTGATTTCGTAATTTGTGAATCACATCCGTTTTACAAAGTACCAAAAAAAAATGAACGATATTGTTATCATCTTGGAGAAATTGTTTTTTCTAGATTGGAAAAAATTAGTTGGATTGAAAAAAACACTAAGAATTACTCTTATGATGCTAATAATGAAAAAGATCTTGGAAATATTGACTGTTTCAATTATGACAATAATACATATAATTTAGAGGGGGATTGGGGAGAGCTACAAATTAAATGTAATTCAATTCAAGTAATATTGTATTAATAATTACTCAGCTCGTCGTAGTTTAATAAAATGCAAATGGCTTGGCGAAGCGTCTTTCGCTTCGTCGGGCTAAAAGCAAAGCTCCCGCTTTGCATATTAGAATATAATATTAAAAGCAGGAGCTTTTATTTTAACCGAGCGTAGGCTGGAGCCATACGCTCAACGCCAAGTGCGAGATTATACGCTACTGAGAGCAGGGGATTGCAATTCTTGGTAAACCAATCGGCATAGCCGAGCGAGCTACACTGACCGTTGGTTCCTGCTTGGCAGTACGCAAATTCCTATATCCGGTAAGACGGGTAATGTTCAGAATACTTCATTCCAAAATAAATACAAACTCTTCAAACTTATTTACGTCCTACTTCCTTTGCCCAGTCTCCACGGAAAATGATTTTTTGGTCGTGAATTTTGAAAATGAATTTACCATACTGAACTGTGATTCCCGCCGAAGCATTTACAACCCAGCAATTATCGGGTATTTCGAAGTAATTTGTTGTAGTAATTGTTTTTTTATCGAGTTGGTCTTTGATGGAAACCGTGGCTTGCGGACCAACTTCCCAACCAAGATGGGTGTTGTAACTCACGCGCAAATCGTTTGCTAATTGGAAGTTTTCTTTCGATTCTATTTGCGTTTTAATACTGGCAATTTTACCTGCATTTAAGTCCTTATCGGGTGTAACTTCAATGCTTAACTTTGGCAATTCAAACGGAGCGTTAGATGCTAAAATAAGTATCGATTCTGTTTTAACCAAAGTATTTGTTTTGTCGTAAAACTCAAAAGCCAACTCCAAATCTTCAATTCCTTTCAGGTCGAGTTTTAGTTGGTCGGCAAAATAACCTTCCTTGATTAAGTTTTTGGTATAAAGCACTTTGTCGTTTAGTTTAACGGCGACTTTACGCACTTCCTTGTCGGTGTATAATTCAATAGGAATAGTTGCCGATTGATATATATCCTTATTTTTCGGACTGATAATCAATGCTTTCATATAATTGTGCAAGGCATACCACACCGGACGTGGCGAACCGTACTTATCATTTCTGTCGGCATAGCCCCAGAAACCAAACCATTCTTCGGGTTGCTCCGGATTGTGATAATTATGATCACCACCCTTCCACCAACCGTCGGCATAGTAAAACGGACACATACCAACTGCTCCGGCATCCATCAAATCGCGGTAATTTGAAATCAAACCATCGGTTTGCTGTGTAAGTGTTTGTCCTCCATAACGACCATAACCTTTGTGCGATACCGAATAGCCAAACTCGGTACAAATAAAGGGTTTATCGTTGCCATTCAGTGTGCAAAGTGCTTTTACATAATCCTTAAAACCCATGGTGGCAGTTTGAGCTTCGGCGTGGTCGTAGCAATTGTAGGCATACACATCGAAGTAATTTTCGTCCATATAATCGCTAATCATGGCATTTGCCGAAAGTGTTACGGGAATTCCGGCATGTTCGGCATGAATAAGGCTGATAAGTTTTTTCATTAATTCGACAAATGCTTTGCCTGTGACTGTATAAATATGATTTGTTTGCGGCTCATTGATAACAAGATACGAAATAATGCAATCGTAATTTTTAGCATATTGCATTACTTTACTTACATCTGTAGTGCATTTTTTAATAAAAACCGGATCTCCATAATTTTCTTCGGGATTAATTTCGAGACCCATAATGAGTTTCAAACCCGATGCTTGCACCACTTTTAATTGTGCTTCGGAAAACTGACTCCATGTACGAATGGTATTATATCCACCTTCTTTAATTACTTTCAAATCAAATTTCAGCAATTCTAAATCATCCGCACGCACTCCCTGATATGGATGTTGTCCAGGACGCGCTCCAATTTCGTAGCCAATGGCTTTGATAAAGAACTTTTCGCCGTTCAGGTAATACCAGTTATTTTTAATTTCAATGTTCGCCTTTGATTGGGCGAACATTGAAATTGATATTAGTTGAAACATTATTAAAAATGATAATAATCTGAATGACATAGTATTAAAAATTTATTTCTTTATTACTTTTCCCGTATAAATTCCGCGTGTGTTTTCTACTTTTAGGAAATAAATTCCTGATTTCAAATCCGTTGTGTTGAACGTATAATCCGAAGAAATACGTTGATCAATCACTTTATTTCCAACAATATCGAACAGCATAAAACGGTTATCTTCGTTATCAAACTTAAGGTGCAACACGTTTTGAATAGGATTTGGATAGAAGAATGGTTCTGTCGAAATTACTTGTTGAACGGCAGTACCTTCACATGCATTCCCCACGGTGTACGAAAATTGTTTAGTAACAACCATACCACCAGCATACGCAAATTTACAAGCAATTTTGATAACTGTGCCCGCTGTTTGACCTGTGAGTGTTTTGCTAAATTTCTTGCCACCTACATTGGTCATGGACACTTCGGCAAAACCTGTGGTGTAATTCCAAACATAAGCTACCACGCCCGCTTTATCATCGAGCAATTCGAAATCAACTTTCACATCGCTTCCTGTGGTTGTAAAACCGTATTTATAACCCACACTAAATGCTCCTTGCGACGCTTCTGATGCCGTGCCAGCACAGTCGGTATTGGTATTGGCAGTTGTTGTAGCCGAAACGACAATTGGATTGTTGGCCGCTTTGTTTCCAGCTAAATCGCTTGCTGTAATGCTAAACGAATAGTTTGTTGCGGGATTTAAAGCTGTAATTAAAAGTGATTTTTGAGTTCCCGAAGCGGTTGAAGTACTGGCTGTACTTGTTCCATAAGTGACATTGTAAACCACTGTTCCGGAGTTATCAGTTGCATTAAGCAATAACTCAACCGATGAACCTGTAATTGCTCCTAAAGTGGCTGTAAAACCCGTTGGTGCTTGCGTATCGTTGGTGGTGCTACCGCAGTTTGTGCCTACTACATAAGTCATGTATTTGGTAACCGACATACCACCATTAAATGCAAATTTACAAGCATAACTGATGGTTGCGCCAGGAGTTTGTCCAGCCAATGTGGTTGAGAAAATTTTACCGCTTACGTTGGTCATGGCCGATTCGGCAAATGGTGTTTCTTTCCATAAATAGGCAATAACACCCGCTTTATCGTCCAGCATTTCGAAAGTTACCGTAACATCAGTACCAACTGTTTCGTAAGTACATTTGTAACCCACCGAGAATG
>JBMOHZ010000213.1:0-4805 GCA_049317585.1 Paludibacter sp. | reverse complement strand
CCATAAATGCATATTCGCAGCCAGCATCAACCATATTGGCGAGTAATTCGTTCAATGCCAACGAATCAGGAGTAGTATGTGTTGCTTCAACGGCCTTTTTATCAATATAATTGCAAACTGTAGATAGTAAACCTACTTTAAAGCCTAACTCGCCAAACAGTTTGTAAAGTAATGTGGCGATAGTAGTTTTTCCGTTTGTTCCTGTTACACCAATCAGCGTAAGTTTGGATGATGGGAAATCGTACCATGCCGAAGCCAATTTTCCCAAGGCATCTGAACTGTTTTCGACCTGTATATAAGTAACAGTCGGTAGTTTTTCGGCAGGCATTTTTTCGCAAACTACTGCTGAAGCTCCATTTTCGATGGCTATATTAATAAAGTCATGACCATCTACAGCCGAACCACAAGTAGCCACAAATAATGAATTTGCAGTCGTCTTTCGAGAATCGAATTGCACCGCAGTAACATCAATTTCGGTGTTTCCCAAAACTGATATTATTTTTATGTTTTGAAGCAGTTTATCTAAATTCATAAGCTTATTCTTGCAAAAGTTTTCTATCTTGATTCTTGACTCTTGATTCTAATTTAACTGAATCCGTACTAATTGACCTTTCGTGACATGATTTCCGACCGATATATTTTGCGAAATAACTTTCCCACGACCATTCACCTGCACTCGTAATCCCATTTGACCCAATAGATACATGGCATCTTTGGCTCCCATGCCTTGTAAATCAGGCATTTTGTTTTTGAAAACCTTCAATGGTTTTATGTTTAAAACACTATCAGTAGTGTGTGTACTAATCCAGTTTGTATTTGTGGTTCTGATATTCAAATTTAAATTAGACATTACCGAATTTAACGCCCGCCCATAACCGCCTTTAGCTTGTGGAAAATAGGGGTAAGTAACTGTTGTGTCCAATTTTAAATGCTCTGGTTTTAGGTTCGATTTTAGCGCCATAACCTCTTCGGCTATGCTTTTGAAAACCGAACCAGCCATTTTACCACCCGAAGGATATCCCTTTTTTGGTTCACGTATTACAACAATGCAGGTATAAAGTGGATCGTCGGCCGGAAAATATCCACAAAATGATACTTGATGGCTTGTACCGCCAGCTTTATAACCAGCTGCTCCCTTCGAAATTTGAGCAGTACCCGTTTTGCCAGCTATCCTAACATGTTTCGAACGTACATTTTGCGCTGTTCCTTTGGGTGCTTCCAATACGCCTAGCAAGGTTTCGTGCACAATTTGCAATGTTGATGGCTTGCATATTTGCTCACGTATAGTTTCGGTTGCAAATTCTTTAATTTTCACTCCATTACGCATAATAGCTTTTACAAAATACGGACGAATTAATTTTCCTTTGTTTGCTATGGCATTGTAATAAGCCAGTGTATAAATAGGAGGTATTTGCGATTCGTAACCTATTGACATCCATGGCAATGTGGTTGCCGACCAATAATGTGCTTTGTCTTTCGGATGGCGAATTTTCGGTCCTGAATTTCCGGGTATTTCTAAATCGAATTTCTCATTCATTCCCATTTCGTACAGTTTTTCAACATAACCCGACGGATTATCGCCCCATGCTTTAACTACAGCCATAGATATAGCCACATTCGACGAACCATGCATGGCTTCGGCAAGCGTTATGCTGCCAAAACCACCTTTTTTGGCATTGTGGTCGTTCATGTTTCTACCTGCATAAGCATGAACACCTTTCCCTGTATTCATTACATCTGTAATTTTTGCTTTGTCTTCGTCGAGTAAAGCAATGAGTGAGAATGTTTTAAATGTTGAGCCGGGTTCTACCTGATCCGAAACAGCACCGTTTTTATTTTCAGTAAATGTTCCATCCGGATTTTGGTACATGTTTACAATAGCTTTCATTTCACCTGTTTTTACCTCCATTACAAGGGCGTAGCCAGTTGAAGCATCGAACGAACGCATACTATCAACCAATGCTTTTTCAGCAATATCTTGCATGTTTAAGTCTATGGTTGTAAGGATATCCAATCCATTTATTGGCTCAACCTGAACCGTTTCTTCCAATCTGTTAGCCACTTTTTGCATAATGGAAATACCTGGAGTTCCAATCAATTCTTTATTGAAATACAATTCCAACCCATTTTTTCCGCCTTTGGAATCCTCAGCGTAAATGTCGCCTATGGTGCGCGATGCCAACGACCCAAATGGTTTTTCGCGTCGAAGCATTTCTTTGGTTATCAGCCCACTTTTAATTCGCCCCATTCGGAATAAAGGCATTTTTTTAAGCACTTTCAGTTGAGCATACGTTATCCGTTTGGGATATATTTGCACTTCGCCTTTACGTTCGCGGTAGGCTCTTTTGAGCATTATTTTATAGTCGTTTGCTGTACGGTCGGCAAAATAGGTGGCCAAGCTTGTGGACAGCGAATCAACTTTATCAGTAAATAATTTACCATCGTCCTCACGAAGAGCTGGTACGCGCGTATCCATATATACATAATAGGTTGGAATGGTACTTGCCATTAGTCGACCATCGCACGCATAAATATTTCCTCGGTTTGGTTTAACTAGTATGTCAGTCTTTTTGCTTTTTGCAGCCACAGCCAACCAAGCCTTTTTTTCGGCAGTTTGCAAATAGATTATACGCCCCAATACAGCCACAAAAAGAAGTACTATACCAAAGTATACTACTCCAAATCGTAAAACTATGCTATCGCGTTTTCCTGCCATTTTTATTGAATTATTTTTCTTCTGCTTCTTTCACCTCTAATACTATCGGTGGTGTATTCGATTCTGATAGTGTTAATCCTCTGTCGTATATCATTTTACGAACATTTGATTGTCGGCTTATTTCCATCAATTCGGCCGATAGAGTTAGCGATTCGTATTTTACATCTTGTATTTCGCGTTTTAATTTCAGTACTTTTGATAATTGTGTTTCGCAATAATACCGATTGTCAACATACAAAAAAGCGATAAAAGCCAACATAATAAGAAACGGATATTGTTTTTGAAAAAACTTTTTTGTCAGAATGTTGCCATTGATTATGTCGCGCAACGTACTCGATTTCAAATCATTGAAATCTTCATTGCCTTTAATGGCTTCCGCTATTTTACGTATCCAACTCATTTCTCCGCTACTCTAAGTTTGGCACTTCGTGCACGTGGGTTTCTATTAATTTCATCTTCGGTGGCAACTATCACTTTGGTATTCACTTGTTTTAGTGGTGCAATGATATTGCCGTAAAAGTCCTTTTCCAATTTTCCTTCAAAATTGCCACTACGAAAATAGTTTTTCACCAGTCTATCTTCGAGCGAATGATACGTTAAAATGGCAATACGACCACCCGGATTTAGTACTTCCAAACTTTGTGTCAACAATTCTTCCAGCACTTCCATTTCTTTATTCACTTCGATTCGTAAAGCTTGAAAAACGCGTGCCATATCTTTTTTCTCTTTCTCGCGTCCAAAATATGGTTTCAGAATTTCAATAAATTGAAAAATAACCTTAATAGGCTCATTTGCTCTACTTTGAACTATCGTTCGTGCTATCTTGCGCGAATTATGCAGCTCGCCATACAAATAAAAAACAGTTGCCAAATCTTCTTCGGCATAGGTGTTCAAAACGGTAGAAGCTGTAATTTTCGATTCGGTATTCATTCGCATATCCAACTCTCCATCAAAACGAAACGAAAAACCACGCTCTGCTTCATCAAAATGGTGCGACGACACGCCCAAATCGGCTAATATGCCATCCACCTTTTCAACTCCATGATATTTCAAAAAATTCGTCAGGTATCTAAAATTACTTCGAACAAATGTAAAGCGCTTATCATCAATTATATTTTCAATTGCATCTAAGTCCTGATCAAAGCCAAACAATTTGCCTTTGGGACCTAAGTGATTCAAAATTTCTTTGGAATGACCGCCGCCACCGAAAGTTACATCTACATAAATACCATCGGGTTTAATCGCTAAACCTTCGATAGTTTGGTTTAATAAAGCTGGTACATGATAAGCAAGCTCAGTCATAGTGTCTCCTGCTAAAATGGGAGGCTGTATGATTTTATTTGTTTTCTTTTTTGACTTGCTCATTATGTGTTGCTTATCGGTATTTATTCTCTCTTAGAGATTTTTTTTCATCATTTTACTCTTCAATCGAGTAGCAAAATCAGTTTTGGCTTGCATCGACTGCTCGTAACGCACTTTGCTCCATACTGCGATTTTATCCAATAAACCTACAAATAACATGTCATTCCCCTCAACAGCAATGCTTTGAAGGTGACGTTTCGATAGTAGAATACGGCCCTGCGAATCAATGTCCAACCATTCGGCATCCGATACAAATTGCATAAGCAATAATTGATCTTCCGGATTCCAATCGTCGAGGTTCGATTTTAAATCCTGTACCATTTTCGTCCAAACTTCCACCGGATAAAGCACTAAATAGTCGTTTTCAGGATCTCGTCGCATTACAATTCGCTCCTTTTCGCCTTCGGGCAATTGCTTGCGATATGCTGATGGAACGAATACTCTTCCCTTTACATCGGCTTTTGCTTCATATTTACCTATAAAATTCGACATTGTTTTTGTGCTTTAATATTCATCGGTAAAAGTATAAAAAGTTTTTCATATTCCCCACATTAACCCACAAAAAAATTATCAACAAGTTTTTAGACCATTTATTGCTCATTTTAACTCATTTATCAACAAGTTTTCAACAACTCCAATTGAAGCAACATACAATCAAATAACAGATTTATAATAATATAGCTTTTTTATATTAAATTCTGAGTTATTTGAAAGTAAAGTGGGGAAT
>JBMOHZ010000212.1:0-4807 GCA_049317585.1 Paludibacter sp. | reverse complement strand
TAAATTAATTATTTTTGTATCAAAACCTGTAACGTTTTCTTAGGACGACACAAAAATTATTATCCATGAATCATTTTCGAAGCAACACCTTTCTCCATAAAGAGCTCTGTAACAGTAATTCCACCAAAGTGTAAAACAACAAATGCCATTGCGTAATAATGTGATTGAAAATGAATTATTTGCGATGTCCATCTCCAACTTGTTGGTCCCCAAATCATCAAAGCACCAGTTAATGTAGTGATGCCAACCAAAAGATAAAAGACAATGTAAATGCTACCCTGAAATCTTTGTTTCAATGTATATTTATTGCTAAATGGATTAGGAAATTGCATTTTGTAAACTGAAAGATGTATTAATCGCAAAATATAAAGTCCTACCAATACATACCCTGCATAATAATGCCAATCCCACATGGGTTGAGCTATACGTTTTGCAACAATTGTTGCATCAGCATACGTTATTTGGCTACCAAGAAATTTAAGATTATCTTGAATGATTTTGGCCAGATTATCTTTTCCTAACCAAGTTATGTGGAGCAAAGCTGTTCCTAACAAAACTAGTATGCATAAAGCAATACTCCAATGTAATAATCGATGTAAAACATCATACGATTTTGACTCTGTTTTTTCCATAAATTTCTACTTTTTAGTTTATTCGTTTTTCGGAATGTTTGATTTATGACATACAATACATTCAATACTATCAAATTTATATTTCACATAAGTTCCTCGCTGATTAGTAGTTTCCTTATGACATTTGATACATTGAGCATTTTTGTGTGCTCCATCCAATTTAAAACGCGATGTGTTATGATCAAATTTATTTATTTTCCAAGCGTCAAAATTATGACATTTCAAGCAGTCTGTTTTTCCATTTTGAGAGAATTGACCAACATGCTTATCATCATGACATTCAGTACATTCTTTTGTGAGACTATCAAACTTCTGAATACGTTCACCCAACGGGTTTTTCTTATAATGGCAATCACCACACGAATTAGCAGCGTGTACTCCCTCTAGTTTAAAACCAGTTAATTCATGATCAAATTTTATAGACTTCCATGATTTTGTATTGTGACATTTTATACAATTATCATTTTCGAGGAACTTTTCACTCATTATACCTTTATGTACACTTTTGTGACAATCCACACATTTTGAACCCATTTTACTAAACGACCAATCTGTCTGTTTCTTATGGCAAACAGTACAAGAGGTTGCTAAATGGGCTCCTTCAAGTTTGAAAGTAGTCTGATTATGTTTTTTAATTGTATATGTGCTCGTTTTAAAACCATCATTTGTATGACACTCATTACAATCAGGAGTTGCAAGTCCTTTTTTAACAAAATCACCTTTATGATAATCAGTATGACAACTCGAACATTTATCATGTTTTACAGGATCTGTCATGTGCTCGGTTTTATGGCACAATTTACAAGTCACAGTTTTATGCTTGCCAAGAAGAGCAAATTTGGTTTTGTCGTGATTAAAAGTATTGACACTTTTAATGTTGTGGAATGAATCTTCGGTATGGCATTTTTGACAATCATTACCTAATTTCGATTCGTGTACATCTTTATGACAAGGGGTACAAGATTTGAACTGTAAGTTTTTAAATCCCTGAGCAGGTTTTCCATTTACAATTTCAGTTTTATGGCAAACAGTACAAGTTAAAGTACTGTGCTTTCCTTTGAGAGGAAAATCTGTTTTATTATGATCGAATCCAACAACTTTTGGGTTTTTAAACGAATCGAAATTATGACAGCTTGCACAATTAGCAGATAATTTACCCTGATGATAATCAGTATGACAATTTAAACATTTTGAACTTAATCCTCTGAATGTAAAAATTCTCCTTTTTAAATCTGGATTAGAAATAAATGCAGCTTTGTGGCAGGCATTACAATCTTTTTTAGCATGAACTCCCTTTAGTTCAAAACCCATCTTGCTGTGATCAAACGTTTTCTTATTGATTTTAGCAATCTGAAAATCGCGTCCTTTATGTTCAACATGACATGTTACACATTCCTTATTGCCAACATATTCTGAACCATGAAACCCTTTTTTGGAAAGTATACTAGCTTTTATTTCTTTATGACAATCAAGACATTTAATGCTGGAAATTTTACTTCCAGGTTCGTGACATTTTGTACAATTATCCAATCCTTCAAGTTGTGCATGTCCTTTGCTTAATTCACCAGGTGAAAACTGAGCAAAGCTACTCATTACGAATATATTAGACAAAATCATTGTCAATATAAAACTTTTAATCTTCATATACATTTTGTGACTTTAATCTAAAAAGTAAACAAGTAATGATTCGTCTTCAATAAAATACTAGAATGACATAGAAAAAATTAATCTCAGAAATTTTGAAGTTGTTTTTTTCAAAAACTTTCCAAAGATAAATAAAATATGTAATTATTCAATATTACCTTTATAAAATATGAGTGATTTTAATTATACTCAAAGTAAAATTACGAAATTTCTATTGTATAATTCATTGATATTAAACAAAATATCAATGGTGTTGGCACATAAAAATCTCTAATTTAAAAAAAACGAAAAGTATATCAAATTTCAATAGGGAAAAAATTCTTTTATAAATTAACAGAATAAAATAGTTATTTTTGAAAAGTTTTATTATTTTTGCCCAAATTTATTTCAAATAATTATATGAGGTCTAATTTATAACAACTGTCACAAAAATGAAAAAACTTATTTACTCAATTTTTGCTCTAATTTTCAGTGTAACAATGTTTGCACAAACGGCTGGGATACTTACTGTAACTTATACTACAAATGGTACAAGTAGTAAAAATGCAAATGCAGTATATATCACCAATTCTGCTGGTGCACTTGTAAATACTATGATGTATAGAACTTCAAATGGAAATTCTAGTTGCCAGGATATGACTACATATTGGTCGAAAATCGGTTCTTCATGGAGCACTTCTGCTTCTAAGTTATTAACAACAGCTGATGCTGTTACAGGTGCCACAGTTTCTTCAAGTTCACCTTTATTGCCTAATCCACCTACTTATTATTGGGGTAAATTAGCGTCAATTTCATCAGTTACTGATGGTACATATACAGTGAATTTCGAAACAGCAAATTATAGTGCATCTAACAGAAGATATACTTCAGGCACTTTTGTAAAAGGCCCAAATCCTTCAACGGTTAATTTAACTACTGTAACAGGTTTTACATCACCTGTTCTTACATGGACTCCAGCAAATACAGCTCTTAAAGATGTTGAAATACAAAAAATATATTCACTTTATCCAACTCAAGCAGTTTCTTCAATTTATGTTTCAGGTTTAGACATTGAAGGTATAGATATTTGTTCTCTTTCAGCTCAAATATTAAAACACAGTATCGAACAAAGAGTAAATATTTCTGGATTACCTAAAGGTGCTTATTTAGCAGTTATATATAGCAAAGCAGGTATGGTAGTAAAAAAATTCCAAAAAATTTAAAAGCTTTGAAAAAAATTGCATAAGGAAGTAAGTAAATTAAATCTTATATATTTTTAATTTACTTATTTTCTTTTTTTTGACTTCGAAATTAGATACATGTAAAATAAATTTTTCTGTTTTGCATTTTATACTATATCAATTTAAAAATACTGTTTTTTGAAATGAGAAGAAGAATTTTAAATGTTCTGTTCCTTTGCATAGTAATAACTTTCAATAGTTGTAACGAAGATAGTATTTTTAACTCAAAAGTAAGCGTTAAAAATGGAAAAACCATTGTAATGGGAATACATACTGGTGGTCTTGAAAATGCACTTTTTCTCAATTTATCATTTATAACTCATCTCGAAATTGTTGATACTATTGATGCACGCGATTTCAAAACCATGCGCGATTTATTACCTAATCTGCAAGTTTTAGATTTGAGTAAAGCCGTGATAGTATCTTACAATGGTTATGAAGGATGTGGTGAAAATCGAATTTACAGATACAAGGCAAACAAAATTCCAGAATTTGCATTCTACAGCCCAACTCTTGCCAAAGGAAAATCGAGTTTACAAACCATAATATTTCCTCAATCTATAAATTCTATTGGTGATTATGCGTTTACAAATTGTTTAAACCTGAAAGGTACTTTGGAATTCCCTGCTTCGGTAACTGACACTATTGGACGACAAGCTTTTTCGTATTGTTCGCAACTAACGGGATTAAAATTATCAGGTGTAAAATATATTGGAGAATCGGCATTTCACGGTTGCAGCAACTTGAGTGGAACATTAATAATTCCCGATTCTGTACTTTCAATTCAACTTTGGGCTTTTGCCTATTGCGATAAGTTGCAAACTGTTCAACTTTCATCAACAGTTTCCGAGATTGTAAATTTAGCATTTTATAATTGCCCAGCAGAATTTACAGTTGATGCAGCGAATCAAAGTTTCACATCATTGAACGGTATTCTTTTTAATGCCGATAAATCAACAATATTTCAGTATCCGACAGGAAAAAAAGGCGGTTATATCCTTCCACAAACAGTTACTACTATTGGTAAGGGTTCATTTGCAAATTGTACAGAAATTACTTCCATAGTAATTCCCGACGGAACTTCAATAATTGAAGACTATGCTTTCAGTGGTTGCACCAAACTTGCAGGGACTGTTAAAATAGCTTCGGGTGTATTTAGCATTGGCATGAATGTATTTGAAAATTGCAACAATATTACTTCGATAGAACTGCCAGCTAGTCTTGCTGGTCTTGGCGACCGTACGTTTTATAATTGTTCATCACTGCATAATATTTATATGTCAGCCACAGTACCACTAGATATGAGTTATT
>JBMOHZ010000211.1:0-4822 GCA_049317585.1 Paludibacter sp. | reverse complement strand
AAAATTTGGAACATACTATTTTTAATACATAACTTAGCACCACACAACATCGACAATAATTCAGACATAATGAGGAGCATTTTTCATTTTTAGACTACCCAAAAACAACCCTTTTTTTGAGTAAAAAATTGACTGTTAAGATATTTTTTTTCGTCCCATGGCTAATACACAGAAATTGAGGCAATTATAAATACTAACAAATGTTAAGTGTAAAGATGTTTTTTTTGGAAGATTCAAAATATGTTTTTAACTTTATGACCGAAAAGCAATTGGAATTATTCAAATCGAATAATTTTTAAATTATTACAAGCGTGTAGTAATTCAACGCAAAAAAAAAATTAGATTATTTTGATATTGAAGCAACCAAAAGTTTATGAGCGTTAAGTTCAATCATCTTGCTGCAACCTAAAGTTCTCGAACGTTTAGTTCAATTACATTGCAGGAGATAAAACTTTTGAAAGGGTATGGTTTAAACACTAATGTTTTAACAAAATCTTCGGAAGGCTTAAGTCTAATCGCTATTGTTTTAACAAAACCTTTAAAAGGGTCGAGTTCAAACAATATTGTTTTAACAAATCAACAGAGTGCGTTAGGTCCAAACAATAGTGAAGCAACAAAACCTCGCAGTGCAGTTAGACTGCGACTGTAAGTAGTGCCCTGACTACGAAGCATAAAGAGTGGTTCAAAGGCAAAGTTGCACCTTTAGTGTAACAAAATATAAATATAAAAAAGTGCGCAAGCACCTATATAATAATAAGTTTAACATTTTAAAAAACAAATTTTTCGTATGAAGATGAATTTTGGAAAATTGAGCACCAAAGAATTGGCTGCAACCTCTCAACGTACTTTGGTCGTTTCGGCCGAACCTGCTTATGCAGTAGTAAAAAACAACCCACTGCTGGCAGCTTTGGATACTGTTTACAACGAGTACGACGCTGTGTATGTAAAAAAAGCCTTTAGTGGTAAAAGTGAACAGTTGGCCGAAGCCGACAAAAATAGGGATGTGCCTTTTGGTGGATTAAAGAGTATTCTGGTGGGATATTCTAAATTAAGTATTTCACCCTTCAACCAAGCAGCAAAGGATATTTATGCCATTATTGAGAAACACGGCATTGGTCTTGACCGCTACAGCTATGCCGAAGAAACGGCACAAATGAAAAAGCTACTCGAAGAACTCAGCCTACCTGCTAATGCTGCCAAGATTGAAGAAATGCAGTTAACCCCTGTGGTTACACAAATCAAAACCGCTCAGGCAGCATTCGAACAATTATTTAATGAAGTAGCAGGCGAAAACTCCGAACTTCGCCTGATGGAATCGGCCACTTCCATGCGACAACAATTGGAAGCTGCCCTTCGCAACTACTTTAACCTGGTAAAAGCCATGAGCAGCCAACCCGGTTGGAAAGAACTCTACGCCAAGTTGGACGAGGTAGCCAAAGCGGTGTATAGCACCAAAGCGGCTGCAAAAGATGTAGAAGGAGAGGTGAAATAATAAAAAAACTCTCGCAAAGGTGCAGTGAATAACAAAAAAACTCCTTTAAGTCTTTTTTCACTTCTAGTTATTAAACATGCAAAAAAAATAATCCTACAGGCATGAACACAAGTTAATGTATTATTTCAGCCCCGAAGCATAGTAGAGGCTGAAATACGGAAACACGAGAATGAAACATAGAAAGTGTTTTCGAGACGAAAAACTGTTTGTGGTACAACTTAAGCTTGTACTTACACATTGGACACCCAAAGTTTGTTTTACAATGACAAATTTAAATCTATGGAAATGAAAGTTTCCAATAAAAACCTTATTGGTTTTGACAACATAAAAGAAAAATAAATCTGAATGCTTCAAAACATGAAATATAAAATTTCATTGAATCATTCGCAAAATAATCATGTTTATGAAAAAACTTTTTTATACATTTGCACTCGTGGCATTCACTTTGATTTCGTGTGAAAAAAATGAAATTGACAAGAATTTAATCAAACAACAGCAGGAAGGTTTAATAGCTAATGAAGAAAACCGTAATAGCAGACCAATTATCTTGGGTGAAAAGATTAATAATCCTTATTCACTTAAAAATATGATTGCTGCATTAGATACACTAAAAAAACATCCTGATCAACACAGTTCTTGTTTAAAAGCACCGAGTAGTAGCCTTGATGAAATAGTTATTGAACCTACTGATTTGTATGTACGAATATTACCTACAGATAGTATTCAGTTTTTACAACTAATGAGTGATAGTACTTTAATACTTTTTGATTATCCACTTGATTATCAAAAGGAGCAAACTGGAGATTATTACAATGATCCTTCCTTATCTGGAAAATACACATGGCTTTATACTACAGTTCCAATCGGATATCAATCTACTAATGGTATAAATTTCGAAATAATCGAAGAATTGTTTATACCCCAACATAGTCCATATTATAGTGAAGAAAAAGCACCTGATAATGTAAAAGGAATAATGAAAGCAAAAGCATCAGTCGAAAGTAAATCAAATTATATGGATGTATTAAAAACAATAGAAGCTATATCCTTTATAAACACAGGAAACAGTAGCCAGCTTAATAAGCCTACAGAAACTAGCCAATCGTTGGGTAAGCAAAAGTCTACAAGCTATGTTACAAAACGATTTTTATGGAGTACATGGAGAGAGGCTGTTTATAATCCCGAAGGATATATTTCTGTTTATACCCGATATGGAATGTCAAAACCATTGGCAAACATACGAATACGTGTTGCTCGTTATTTTACATTTTTTGAAACACGTACTGATGCTAATGGAAGATTCTACTTCAACGATCAGTTTGGTCAAGATGCTGTTTTCCCAAATATCGAATATTTTGTTTATTTTGATGGAAAAAATGGAAGCAATTACTGGAAACTTTACAATTTATTAGGAGGAACAAGTTACACTAGTTTAGGGGTGCACAGCCCTGACAATTATTCAATGACATTTTCACCTTCTAGCGATAATTGGGGAAAGTGTATTCAACATTATGCTATAAATAATTATATGGACATTGCCCGGAAAGATGGAATATGTTTACCTGCGACCGAACTGAATATTGACCCTATAAATAGTTCAACTTATACACAATACGAAAAATTATTAACAACAAATATTTCAGGTGGTAGTTACCCCGACTTGGTATTAAATTACCAAAATACGTATGATGAGTTTTATAAAATGTTGATTTACACTTGGTATAAATTATCTAATGCAAGCATAGCAAATAAATTACTCTCAATTTATGGCAAATATGGTGCTGAGAATTATTGGAATGCTGTGCAGGATCAATTAAAAAGTGATGATTCTGAAGGTTTGAATGATTGTTTTTGTATCACTCACAAACAGCAAGGAGATTGCTCGCATCGTATAGCTTTGACACAGGGGTGGGCAAATTACAGACTAAACGAAATATATCAGCAGATTTTCACAGGGTCAACTGTATCTGTTACTCAAAATCAATATTTAATTCAATATATAACAATGTTTCGAAATTTGCGTTCTTTAGGTTGTTCGAACCAAAGTATCGAAACTGCTATATGCTCTAATACAATACTAGAGTTTCGGAACAAACTTATTTCATATTACCCCAATCTAACCCAACAAATCAAAAGTATTGTAACCGATCCCGATGAAATAGTGCAGGGAAATATTACACTTATAACCTATAATTTATTGAGGACTAAAGGTACTAATCTTCAATCCAATCGTATTCCAGCACTTGCAAGAATAATTTCCACAATAAATCCGGATGTTGTTGCTATACAAGAAACATATGATGGATCTCTTAATGAGAATTTAGAGAAACTTAAGTCTTTAACTGGTCTTGACGGTTATCGTTTTATGACCTATAATGAGTATCCTATAGGAAATTTTGGCGAAGGTATGTTGTGGAAATCCAGTTTAGGTAACCCAATAATTACCACAAAAGTTCTGAAACCATCAGGGATAATATCCAGTGGTGAAAATAAAATAGATGGAGAAGATCGAGTATTTATTGCCGCCGAATTTCCCGATTTCTATTTTATTTGTACCCACTTTAGTGCGTGGACAATTGTAGATCGTAAACGTATGGCAGACGCGATAAATGAATTTGTTAGTTCTTTAAATAAACCCGTTTTTATGGGTGGCGATTTTAATTCAGGGCCTGAAACTGAAGAAATAAAAAAACTTACAAATAATGGTTTCACGTTATTAAACGATTTCAATAATTTACAAGGTGCAAGCCCTATTGACATGCTAATGCTTCGTAATAATACATCAACAAGTTATAGTATTGTTTCGAGAGGAGTCCCTTACTTCCCTCATGGGATTCTACAAGATTTAGAGAAATCTTCTGATCATATTCCTTATTTTGTATCACTTAACAAGACTAACTAGAGACTAATAATTCTCATCTTAAATAGGATATAAATAGAGCCTGTTTCTTTTTTTTAGGTAGTGTTCTATTTATATCTCGTTTTGCCAATTAACACAAAAAACATATCACAATAAAATTATTTTCATTATGAAAACAATATCATTTACCTGCATTTTTTTAGTAGGAGTATTACAAATCTACGCTCAAGATTCACTATTTCTGAATAATGGACAAATTTTAAAAGTGTCTGTTATTGAAAAAACAAGAAGCAGTATTAATTATAAAATTGACAGTTCGAATAACAGTGATTCAACGTGTAAAATAAAAATATCAAAATTAAAAAAGGTTCATTATCAAAATGGTGAAATTGATGAATTAAGTTCTCAAAATCCGAGAAGTATATTTCCATTGGGTGTAAGCTTGGGTATAATGCCATCACCTCATGATC
>JBMOHZ010000210.1:0-4833 GCA_049317585.1 Paludibacter sp. | reverse complement strand
GAAGTATAATGGTGCGAATTTGTTGAAGTATTTGCTGTACTTCATTTGAAAATTTTGCAATGTAGTTTTCTACATCATTCATGATTTCAAATTTTTCGATTTTTTTTCGGCTTGAAATGCTGCTACAATAATTATACCCAATACTGCTAAAATTAGGTAAACAATTGCTGGGATGGTTGGGGGTGTACCTTGACCGTAGGAGTGCATTCCTGATAAATAGTAATTAACACCAAAAAAAGTCATAATGATTGTACTAAAACCAACCAAAGCAAGGGTACTTAATGTAAATCGATTATTGAGTTTGGGCACATTACGCAGGTGTAAGATAGCCGAATACACCAAAATACTTACTAATGCCCATGTTTCTTTCGGGTCCCAGCCCCAATAACGTCCCCACGATTCGTTGGCCCATACGCCTCCAATAAAACAGCCTGATGTAATAAGCACCAAACCAATATATAATGCAAGTTCAATAATAATGGTAATTTCTTGTATTGTAGTATCTAAGTATTTGTTATTCTTTTTGTTACGTGATATCATAAGTGTTAAGTTTAATAAGCCTAACAAAGCACCCATAGCCAAAAAGCCATAACTTGAAGTAATGATAGCAACGTGAATAATAAGCCAATACGATTTTAATACAGGAACTAAATTTGTAATTTCAGGGTTCATCCAACTCATACCAGCCACAAAAAGTGCTATTGCAGCTAAAATACCTGTTACTGCTAAAGAAATTAGCGATTTACGAGCAAATATCAAGCCCGAAAGTGATGCTGCCCAACCTACAAAGAGCATAGTTTCATAACCATTACTCCAAGGTGCATGACCCGATATATACCATCGTGCCACCAAACCTCCTGTAAATGCTGTAAAAGCTATTAAAAAAGGAAAAATAACCCAACGATTATATTTTTTCAGATTTGATTTAGGATTGAAAATTTGAAATAAGTACATGAAAAGCAATAACATGCCAATTATGATATACACTATGCCTAGTTTTCCAAATAAATTCAAATCATTATAGAGAATTTCCATTTTTATACGCGAAGTCGTAGGAATATTTATTCCACCGTTTTCAATTTGAAATCTTTTTATGGCATTTAATTGCTCATTGGCTGTTTGCCAATCGCCATTCGTGTAAGCATCTCTTACCGATTGCAAATAGTTTTCAAACAAGCTAGTCGGTACATTTTTTGTATCTGATTTTGAATTGGCATTTCCCATTATGGCATTAATTTGTTCCTCACTCATACCACCCATTCCTGGAGGTGGTGTAGAATTAACCATCATTCCATTCATTCCTTGTTCATTGACCATGTTGCGTGTGCAAACTACTGAATCAGTTGTACTTTGATGTTTTACAATAGCAGTTTGCCATTTTTCGTTACTGTTATTTGGATTGGGAAATAAATGCAATAATTCGCCTGTGAAAAGCTGATAACAGATATTAACGCGTTCATCCAAATTAATTAGTTCTTTGTCGTATTTATTTCGAGCTGTTTGTTCCTTTTTATATACAGCATCCACTTTTTCGGTAAGGCGGTAAGTACCTCCATTGTCGTAATCGAATAATTGATTGAATGATACATAATTATTTAAAGCTCCTAATTCTTTAGCAAGATCGTCGTTTGCTACTTTTATAATGGGTTCGTTTTGCCAACTTTCCGGATTTGCAATCATATTCAAAACAACCTCCGTGGCCGACATTGAATTGTATGATGTTGATTTATTTATCTTTCGGAATACATCCGAAGTATAGGTGTTGAAAGGTTCTATGCGGCCCTGCGCAGCATCTTGAATTAATAATTGGTTAAGTGATTCTATGTGTTTGCTTTTGCTAATTGTGGCATGTGCAAATGAAATTGATGCTATAAGTGCCAGTATTACAGTTAATTTGGTTTTGTTGCGTTTTTGTTGAAGTTCTGCACTAAGTTTAAGTAATGTGCGAAATCTACTGTGTTTATTGAACATAGTTACAAGCATTCCAAACATTAATAAAAAATACCCTATATAAGTAATGGTAGTACCCCAATAATCGTTACTAACCGATAGCACTGTTCCTTTTTCATCTTCGTCGTACGACGACTGAAAAAAGCGATATCCCTTGTATTTTAAAATATTATTCATAAATATACGATAAGGCATTTCGGTCTGATTATCAGTATCAATAACCAATATTTCGCTTGCGAACGAGGATGGGCTACTTGAACCGGGATATCGTTCGAGAATAAAATCGCGTAATTTTAGGCTAAATGGTAGTTTTTGAGTTAATGTTCCATATTCAATTTTAATATCAACACCATTTAGTTGGCCTTTACCAAATGAAGTAGATCCATCATTTCCATTTAATATATTAATTCGTTGTGACTTTTCACCATCTGTTACATTAAAAACGAGTGCATTTTTGCCTTCAATCATAATGCCTGCTTTATTCATTTCAGGTGTAAGTTGCGTTATGTTTTTTTGTGCATTTGGCAAATAAGTTTTTAAAACAAAAAGTAAGTTTTCAGTTCTGAAAATAGTTTTTTGCTCTGCTTTTCGTTCAGAGTTAGGAAGTATCATTTCTTGTTTTTGCTCCATCATATTTGTTTTACTCAAAGCAATTTTAGTGTTGAAATACAGCTCATTATCTTTCCTGAAAAACACAATATCAGAATTGGATGTAGTATCTTCAAAAGCAAACTGTATACCTTCAAAATTTGTTGATTCACCCTTTTGTAAAATAAAATCCATACCATTATTCTGACTATTCATAGTGAAAATTGAGATTGCAGCCTCTCCTGAAGGGTCAGGTACAATTGTTTCGGTAGAATTTGGTATAAAGGACACCATGTCAAATTCAATTTCTTTACCAGCAATCGAAATAACTTCATTGTAATCATTAGTTGATTCGTTTAAAACTATTTCGTCCGATTTTGAAACAGTTTCGTTATTTACTGAAGCAGTTATTCGCAATGATGTTTTATCAGAACTTATTTCATTGCTTACTTCACCTTCTCTTATATGCATAATTCCTTCAGAACCAAAGTATCTGGTAATACCTGCACCAATTAAAATAATTATAAACGCCAAATGAAAAACCAATACACTTAACTTTCGTGTCGATAAAATTTCGTATTTAACAATGCTTCCTAATAAATTGATAATCAATAATATAAATAATGCTTCGAACCAAAAAGCATTGTATATGAATTGTCGGGCAACTTCAGTATTTTCTTTACTTTCAATAAAAGTAGCGTAACCAATGCTAATGGCGAAAATTAATAGCAATATTACACTGCTTGCCATTGAGAAAAGTATGTTGGTAAGTTTTTTCATTTTTGAAGAGAATTAATTTAAAATTTTGAAAATAGAAAGTTTTATGTGATTATTAACAATATCTTGTTATGAGGTTTTGTGAATCGACCGAAAAAGCATATAGCTTTGACGAACTATAAGCCAAATTAATTGTAGTTAAGTTTGAATGATTCTCGGTTCGAAACAGCAAAAAAGCAGACTTAAATTGGCTTAAATTAAGCGTTTCTAGAATATTTGAAAATATTTTGCACAAATATACTTGAATAATCAATATATAAATATCAATTATTCAAGAAAACTCATAAAATATTTATTAATTATTGTCAAATAGGACGTTCTATCAGAATCCTCTACGTTCAAAACCTCCACCTTGGCCATCGCCTCTTGGATAATTCATTCCATCTGGTCGATGGTCGTGCATTCCGGGTCCTCCTCTTTCGCTGAATTTTACACCTGATTTTTTATCGCCAAATTGATTTAGCTTATAACTAAAACTGAGTATAAAATAGGAGGTAAGTGTATTGAATTTACTATATGAGATATAATTATCACCAATAATTTGTCGAATATTTAGTTGTTGACGCAAAATATCATTCCATCGCAAAGCTAAAACACCTTTTCCTTTAAAAAGAGTTTTATCAATTGAGGCATTCCAAATTGTTTCGTCCAAATCAAAATTGCTATAGCCCTTTCGTGTAGTATAATTTATATCGGAGCTTATATTAATGCTATATGGTAAGTGCAATACCAAGTTTCCACTTCCTGTCCAGTCGTAAGTACTTGATGGGGTTGGATTAAGATTGTTAATAGTATTTGAGTATTTAAAATTTCCTTTTGCTCCAATTTCAATTATATCTTCTGTAAATGTAAGCGACAGTGATTGCTCTGCATTTACTCTTCCGGTTTTACTTAAATCACCCAAATCCAAATTTTCAGTATTGATATCAATTTCGTTTTTTCTTGAAGTATAACCATATCGCATATTGTAACCACCCGAAGTACTTGTGTTAAAATGCAACCGTTTAGCAATCAGAGGTGTGTTAAACATAACATTTCCATTAAAGTTATATGGGTTTTGTAATGCGTTAACAGTTTGACTATATTGTTTATTTGTTTCGTTATAAATACTATTTGTTACTAATGCATCTTTTGTTATACCACCACTAAACCAAGCGCTAAACGATGAGAACTTTTTATCGTTAAAACGGCTATACATAAAACGTAAATATTGATAAAATGATGGATTCAAATTTGGATTTCCAACAGTTTCATTCATTAAGTTTGAATTGTTTTTAACTGGCTGCATTTGGCTTATGCTTGGTTGGTCGGTATTGCCTCTATAATCAATACGAGCAAATTCTTTTTTACCAAAATTATATTGGAATCGTGCATTTGGAGCAAAATTTACAACCTCAGTTTCGTAAGGCCTTATAACTCCATTGGCATAAGTTCGATAACTATATGTTTGCGAAGGCTCTCCTTTAAATCCTAAAGTCAGATTGTAGTTTTTCTCAGTATAGCGATAATTCAACTCCA